>NZ_JBHUDD010000054.1:0-52291 GCF_042677865.1 Lacimonas salitolerans
AGCGCGCAGGCTGGGATGACACCTTCCTGCGCTCGATTCTCACAAACATAGCAATGGCTTAATGCCAAAAGCGATTGCCCTGAGCCGGGGATGTAGAACACCCGCCGCCTGCGCACCTGGCCCTCGCTGTCACTGCCCATACCGCACCTCGTTTGGCCGGAAACATACCGCCCGAATCCGGCAAGCGTAAGGCGCGAATGTGCGCACCAGCGCGCGTCGGGACGCAGTCAGGGATGACCACAGAAAAGATCGGACCACCGCCCATCGCGCGGCGTGTCCTTGACGGCGGCGCGACTCACATAACACTGGCCCAGAACCGCCTCTCGGCAGAAACCCCTAACCGCACAACCCAACGAAACGCCGGTTATGCACGTCGCCTCGGCCAAATCTGCATAAATGCGCGCGGCAGCGCACAACTGGATCACGCTCAGCCCAGAACCGCCAGCGCCGGGAATGTCTCAAGCAGCCAATAGGAAAAGGCCGAGAACCCGCCGGTCAGCATCAGCAGGCCGATGGTCCACAGCAACAGGCCCATCACGCGCTCGATCTGCTCCATGTGGCGCTTCATCCAGCCCATGACCCCGCCCAGTCGCGGCAGGTAGGCCGCGACCAGCAGAAACGGAATGCCCAGACCGGCGGCATAGACCCCCAGCAGCAAGGTGCCCCGCGCCACCGACGCCTCGCCCGCCGCCAGCGACAGGATCGCGCCCAGTTGCGGGCCGATGCAGGGCGTCCAGCCAAAGGCGAACGCCAGCCCCAGCACATAGGCCCCGAAGGCGCTGCCGCCCCGGTCGCCTGCATCCAGCCGCGCCTCGCGGTCCAGGAACCCGATGCGATAGACGCCGACGAAATGCGCGCCGAACACCATGACGATCACGCCCGCAATGGTGTTGAACCAGCCCTGATACTGCAAAAACATCGTGCCCACGGCGCTGGCCGCAAAGCCCAGCATCAGGAACACCGTGGACAGGCCCAGAACGAAGAACAGCGCGGGCATGATCGCGCTGCGCCGCCCGTCGTCGCGGTTCAGGTCTGCCAGGGATACGCCGCTCATATAGGCCAGATAGGGTGGCACGATGGGCAACACGCAAGGCGACAGGAACGACACGACCCCTGCCGCCAGCGCCACGAACATCGCGGGCAACAGCGCCGCGTCTATGATCTCGATTCCGAACATGACCTCTGCTTAGCCCGGCTTTGGCCGCGCGTCACGCCGATTGCGCGGGACGCATGGTCACATGCCCGTGGACAGCGCGCGAGGGTCGCGTTATCCGGCCCGCATGGACACACCCGAGATCGAGATCGACGCCCGCGGCCTGCTGTGCCCCCTGCCCGTGCTGCGCGCGCGCAAGCGGTTGCTGGCGCTGGCCCCCGGCACGGTTGTGGCCGTGCTGGCCGATGACGCGATGGCGCTGGTCGATCTGCCGCATTTCTGCGCGCAGGCCGGGCATGATCACCTGTCAGTGACCGAAACCGAAGGCCACCAGCGCCACCTGATCCGGCGCGGCGCGGTTTAGGCGCGCAGCAGACCGGGCCGCGCCCGCAGCACGCCCTGGGTGATGAAGCCGGTCAGCACCGCCTTGATGATGTCACCGGGGATGAACACCAGCATGATCGCCGCGCTGGCGGTCAGGGATTGCTCGGTGATCAGCGCAAAGCCCCCGATGCCAAAGGCATAAAGCACACCGACACCGCCCACCAACGCGGCCAGCGCCGTGCCTGCCACCGGCATCCGGCCAAACAGCCCATCGCGCCAGACCCCGACCAGCCAGCCGGTGACAAAGGCCGCCGCGGGCCAGCCGATCAGAAAGCCCACGGTCGGCCCGGCAAAGACGCCCAGGCCCCCGCGCCCGCCGGCCAGCAGCGGCAGGCCAAGCGCCACCAGAAACAGGAACAACAGAACCGCCAGCGCCCCCCGGCGCGCGCCCAGCAACGACCCGGCCAGCATCACGCCCATGCTTTGCGCGGTGATCGGAACGCCGCCCGCCAGATCGAATTTCGGCACCAGCCCCAGCGCCGCGATCAGCGCGGCAAACAGGGCGATCAGGGTGATGTTGCGTTCCATGTCAGTGTCCCTTTTCTGCGAAGTTCCGGGCCTTCTACAGCCCGCCGGACCTTGCGCGCAAGGCCTCGGCCACCTGTTCGGCATCGTCGATGGCGCTCAACGCAAAGGGCAGCACCAGACGCCAGCCAGGCCTGCGCGCGCTGCGCGCCCGCCACGCCTGCGCCAGAGCCGATCCGCGCTGCATCAGCACAGGGGTGAAGCGGATCACCAACGCCACCGCCAGCGCCAGCCGGGTCCGCGCCCGCGCAGGCAGCCGGATCAGCGCCAGTGCCGCATCCACCTGTGCCAGGATGTCCTGCAACCGCGTGGTCATCGTGACCAGATTGGCCAGCCCCACCAGCGCCACCATCCGCGCCACGATCACCACGCCCTGCGCAAACGCGCCCGTCACCGCGTGCCAGATCAGGATCACCGCCACGAAGGGCCACAGAGGCCAAAGCATCCGCGCGCCCTGACGGGCAAACCGCGCGCCGCCGGGTAGATGCATCCCCGCCACCAACGCCGCGAAGGCCAGCGCCTGCGCGGGCGTCGCCAGCCAGAACGCCGCCACCGTCGCTGCCAGCAGCCCCAGCAGCTTGGCCCGCGCCGATACACCGTGCCAGGGCGTGCGCACCTCAGAGGTCAGTGAAAGCATCGCTGCCCCCCAGATCGCGCATCGCCGTGCGATAGCCGTCGATCACCGTCCCCGGCGCGCCATCGGCCTGCACGGCACCGCCCTGCATCCAGATCGCGCGGTCATAGCCCGCCACCGCGTCCAGATCGTGGGTGATGTGGATGACCTGCTGCTCCACCGCCTCCAGATACCGGGTCAGCCGCAGCACCGTGGCCATGTCGAGCCCGGCAAAGGGCTCGTCCAGTACGATCACGCGCGGGCGCATCAGCAGCACCGCCATCAGGCAGACCAGATGGCGCTGGCCCTGGCTCAGCTCATGCACCGCCTGCGTGGCCCAACCGGCGCGGCCGAACCGCGCCAGCATGTCGGCCACCTGTTGCGCCGTACTGGCCGCGTCATGGCCCTGATTGCGCAGGCCGAATGCAAGTTCTTCCTCGACCGTGGGAAAGATGATCTGATGATCGGGATTCTGGAACAGGATGCCGACGGTCGCCAGCGCCGCGCGCCGGTCGCGTGCCACCTCGACCCCGTGCACCGTCACGCGGCCCGAGTCTGGCGCCAGCAGCCCGGCGATCAGCCGCGCGGCCTGAGTCTTGCCCGCGCCGTTGCGCCCGATCAGCGCAACCCGCCGCTCGGGCAGGCGCAGGCTCAGCCCGTCAAACACCCTGTTGGTGCCATGCGACAGGCTCACGCCGTCCAGAAGGATCTCGGATGATGTCATGCGTGGCCCGCTGTGGTCAGGTGCTACAGGCCCAGAGGCTGAACTAGATGGTCGGGACGGCAGGATTCGAACCTACGACCCCCTGTACCCAAAACAGGTGCGCTACCAGACTGCGCCACGTCCCGAACCATGCGCCCCAATAGCGCGGTCGATTGCGATTGAAAAGGGCTTAGCAAGGCCAGGCTGCGTTTTCTGCATCAAAGGCCGGATGGCGCATCTGGCTGCCCGGCACGATGCCGATGGCACGGGCCAGACCGCCGTTGATTTCCAGCACCGCCAGCGTGTCGCGCCCGCCTTCGATCGACGTCAGATCGCCGGGCACCGCGTCGTGATGCACGTGCCGTACGGTGCCCGTGGCATCCATGAATATCATGTCCAGCGGGATCAGCGTGTTCTTCATCCAGAACGCCACCGGGCCGGGGCGCGGATAGACGAACAGCATGCCCTTGCCCCGCGGCATCTGTTCCACGAACATCAGCCCCCGCGACCGCTCCTGCGCCGTCTGGGCCAGATCGACGGCGAACCGCGCCTGCCCCCAGTCGCCGCGCAGGTGCACGACGTTTTCGGCGCAGACCGATGCCTCGGCCCGCACCGGCGCCGCAGGCAGCATCACACCGGCCAGCGCCAGCCAGATCGCCATCCACAGCACACGCGCGGTGCCGGTCATGCGTCGGAGTCTTTCTTCAGGGCGGCCTCCCAGGCCAGAACCTCGGTCGCCATGCGCCCACGCTTGCCCTGGATCACCCGGAGGCAGACCGCCTCGCCGGGTTGCAGATCGGCCAAACCCGAGCGGCGCAACACCTCGATGTGAATGAACACATCCTCGTGGCGCCCGAACACGTTGCCAAAGCCAAAGCCCTTGCCCTTGTCGAACCATTTGACCCGCGCAGGCTCCAGCGGGGCCGAGGCGATGGTTTCAGGGTCGATATCCTCGAAATCGGCCAGCGTCGCCGTGCCGGTCCCCTCGGGCGGCGCGATCGACATGACCTCGACGGCCTGCACGCCGCGCGGGGTATCCTGCACGCCGATCTCGACGCGGGCCCCGTCGGCGACCGAACTCTGGCCGAAATTCCTGAGCACATTGGCATGCAGCAAAATGTCCGGTCCGCCCTCATCGGCGATCACGAAACCAAACCCCTTGACCGGATCGAACCACTTGACCTGCCCGATCACCCTCCGGGTGATGTCTGTATCATTGTCCAAGGTTGCCACCCACAAGCTTTCCTCACGTAAGCCCTTTAACTCATGCGTCATAAAACGGATGAGTTTCAAGGTATTTCCTTCAGTCTTCAGGCCGCTTGCATTTCACGCGACATGAAATTCACGGGTTCAGCCGCTGTATTTCCCATGTCTCTTCACTGCTCGATCTGCGCCACACGAAACGGTCGTGCAGACGAAACGCCCCATCCGCCCAGAATTCGACCTCAACAGGTTTGATTCTGTAACCCCCCCAAAAGGAGGGTCTGGGCGGATTTGCACCGTGACGTGCCGTTACTTTCGCAACCTCCGCCATCAGCGCCGCACGCGACCCAAGGGGGCGCGATTGCTGGCTGGCCCACGCACCCAGACGGCTCTTGAGACTGCGGGACTTGTAGTATTCATCCGCCTTCGGCCCGTCCTCGCGCTCGACGATGCCGCGCACCCGGATCTGCCGGCGCAGGGATTTCCAGTGCATGACAAAGGCCGCCTTGCCCGCCTGCTCGATCTCGCCCGCCTTGGCGCTTTCGTAATTGGTGTAAAAGACAAAGGCGTCATCCTCGATCTCCTTCAGCAGCACCATGCGCGCATTGGGCAGGCCATCGGCATCGACGGTCGACAGGGCAATGGCATTGGCGTCGTTGATCTCGGCATCCCCGGCCTCGCCCAGCCAGCGGCGGGCGATCTGAAACGGGTCATCCCCGGCGAAAATCCCGGTGCGGTCAGTCATCTTGCGTGATCCTTGTGTCAAAAGAAGTCCGGCAGGAACCCCCGCGCCACATCGCTTTACCTGCCACTCTCACAGCGGACCGGGGCCAAGCGGCCTTGATGCAGCGCAAGCCATCGCCTAAAGGACAACCAATTGAAGCACGAATTGGGTAAGGTTGCGGAAATGTCAAATAACCTGATGGCCGGCAAGCGCGGTCTGATCATGGGTCTCGCCAATGACAAGTCGATCGCATGGGGCATCGCCCGCGCCTGCGCCGAGGCGGGGGCCGAAATGGCCTTCACATATCTGGGCGAACCGTTCCGCAAGCGTGTCGCGCCGCTGGCCGACCAGTTGGGCGTGACCACGCTGATCAATTGCGACGTGTCCGACGCCGCCTCGATCGACGCGGCCTTTGCCGAATTGCAGGAAAAATGGGGCAAGCTGGATTTCCTTGTCCATGCCATCGGCTTTTCCGACAAGTCCGAACTGCGCGGGCGCTATCTGGAAACCAGCCGCGACAATTTCCTGATGACGATGGATGTCAGCTGCTACAGCTTTACCGCCGTCATGCAGCGCGCCGAAAAGCTGATGACCGATGGCGGCTCGGCCCTGACGATGACCTATTACGGGGCCGAGCAGGTGATGCCGCATTACAACGTGATGGGCGTGGCCAAGGCAGCGCTCGAGGCATCGGTGAAATACCTGGCCGAGGATCTTGGCAAGGACGGCATCCGCGTCAACGCCATCAGCGCGGGCCCGATCAAGACGCTGGCCGCCAGCGGGATCGGCGATTTCCGCTACATCCTGAAATGGAACGAGCTGAACTCGCCCCTGCGCCGCAACGTGACCATCGACGATGTGGGCAAATCCGCGCTCTACCTGCTGTCCGATCTGGGCAGCGGCGTGACGGGCGAAAACCTGCATGTCGATGCGGGCTATCACGTGGTCGGCATGAAGGCGGTCGATGCGCCCGACATCGACGCCACCGCCAACCACAAGGACCGCTGATCCGATGGAGGCCGCGCATCTTCTGGCCTTCAACGTGACGCTGCTGGCCGCCATGGCCAGCCCCGGCCCGGCACTGCTGTTCGCCCTGCGCCAGACCGTGCGAGGCGGCTTCTGGACAGGGGTGGCGACCGGCGCGGGTCTGGGCCTGATGGCCGCCGCCTGGACCGGGGCCGCCCTGCTCGGGCTGGCGGCCTTGTTCGCGCTGGTGCCTTGGCTCTATCTGGCGATGAAACTGGCCGGGGCCGCCTATCTGCTCTGGATCGCGTATCACATCTGGCGCGACGCCAGCAAACCTGTGGCCGACAGCGCCCAACCCGGTCGCCGCGCCTTTGTCGGCGGGCTGCTGGTGAATCTTGCCAACCCCAAGTCGGTGCTCTTTGCCGCCTCGGTTCTGGTGGTGATCTTCCCCCCGGATCTGAGCGTCGCGCAAAAGGCGCTGATCGTGGGCAATCACCTTGTGGTCGAGCTGGCGGTCTACACCCTGTTTGCCGGTCTGCTGTCGACTCGCCGGGCGCGCGACGGGTATCTGCGCCTCAAACCCATCTTCGACCGGATCGCGGCCGGTGTGCTTGGCCTGCTGGGCCTGCGCCTGCTGATGTCCCGCTAGACCCGAAAGGATCACGCCATGACCGACCGCCTGCCCCATGAAAAAGGCTTTCACGTCAGTTGGGATCAGCTTCACCGCGACAGCCGCGCGCTGGCGTGGCGGCTGGATGGTCAGGGCCCCGATGATGGCGCATGGCGCGGGCTGGTGGCGATCACCCGGGGCGGCATGGCCCCCGCGATGATCGTCGCGCGCGAGCTGGACATTCGGCTGGTCGATACGGTCAGCGTCAAATCCTATCACCATCAGGCACAGGGCCGCGCCGAGGTGCTCAAGGCACCGGACTCGGCGCTGATGGGCGGCGACGGCGAGGGCATCCTGATCGTCGATGATCTGGTCGACAGCGGCAAGACGCTGGAACTGGTGCGCCAGATCTACCCGCGCGCGCATTTCGCCACCGTCTATGCCAAGCCCAAGGGCCGCGATCAGGTCGACACCTTCATCACCGAGGTCAGCCAGGACACGTGGATCTTTTTCCCGTGGGACATGGCCCTGCAATACGTCGAACCCTATCGCGGCAAGGACTGACCGCCGTATGCATGGCATGTGCATGATGTGTGCATGGGATGTGACACCCGGATTCAAGGCAGATTTGACATGACGCTGACACGCACGCAATCCACCTTCGCCCCCCCGGTGATGGAGGCCCGCCGCTGGCTGGAGGGCGTCACCTTTCCCCAGGACCGCCCGCTGATCAACGTCAGCCATGCCGCCCCGGTCGATCCGCCGCCCGCGGGTCTGCGCGCCGAAATGGCGCGGCTGGTGCAAGAGGATCCGGGCACGCATCTTTATGGTCCCGTGCTGGGCCTGCCCGAGCTGCGGGCCGAGGTCGTGGCACAGTTCAGCACCGCCTACGATGGCCGGATCGCGCCGGAAAATGTCGCGATTACAGCGGGTTGCAATCAGGCCTTCGCCGCAACCATCGCCGCCCTGACAGGTCAGGGCGATCAGGTGATCCTGCCAACGCCGTGGTATTTCAATCACAAGATGTGGCTGGACATGGCAGGTGTGCAGGCCGTGCCGCTGCCCACCGATGCCGCCCTGCTGCCCGATCCCGACCATGCCGCGCGGCTGATCACGCCCCGGACCCGCGCCATCGTGCTGGTCACCCCGAACAACCCCGGCGGCGTGGAATACCCCGCCGATCTGGTGACAGGCTTTGCCGAACTGGCGCAGGCGCATGGCATCAAGCTGATAATCGACGAAACCTACCGCGATTTCCACAGCTTGGCCGGCGCGCCTCATGCGCTTTTCACCGATCCCGACTGGGCGGAAACGGTGGTGCAGCTGTATTCGTTCTCAAAATCCTACCGCCTGACGGGGCATCGTACCGGCGCGATCGTCGCGGGCACCGCCCTGCTGGCCGAGGTCGAGAAGTTCCTGGATACCGTCGCCATCTGCGCACCACAGCTGGGCCAGCGTGCCGCCCTGTGGGGCATGCGCAACCTGTCGCAATGGCTGGCCGGTGAACGGGCCGAAATCCTTGACCGCCGCGCCGCCATCACCGACGGGTTGCCGCAACTGGCCGACCGTGGCTGGCAGCTTATGGGCGCAGGGGCCTATTTCGCCTATTTCCGTCACCCGTTCGACCTACCCTCGGACAGGTTGGCGCAACAGCTTGTGCAGCAGGCCGGCATCCTTGCCCTGCCCGGCACCATGTTCATGCCCGAAGGCGACGAAAACGGCTCGCGCCAGTTGCGCATCGCCTTTGCCAACGTGGACCGCGCAGGCATCGCGCAGCTTTACCAGCGGCTGGCCGGGTTCACCGCCTAGCACCGCTTGCACGGGGCCTTGGCGCAGCGTAGACAAGGCAAAATCGAAAACTGGGGGGCCCTATGGCGCGCGGCAACAGCATCTCGAAAATGGCGGTCTGGGTCCTTTTGGGCCTGTTGATCCTGGGGCTTGGCGGCTTTGGCGTCACCAACCTGTCGGGCGGAGTCAGCCCCGTGGGCTACGTCGGCGACGAGGAAATCGAGATCGACGAATATGCCCGCGCGCTGCAACAGGAAATCAGCGCGATCGAGGCCGAGACCGGCCAGCCCCTGCCCTTTCCGCAGGCGCGTGAAATGGGCATCGACCGCGCCGTTCTGGGCCGTCTTGTCACCGGGGCCGCACTGGACAACGAGGCGGCAACTCTGGGCCTGTCCATCGGCGACGAGAACCTGGCGCGTCAGATCACCCAGATTTCGGGATTCCAGGGGTCCGGCGGCACGTTCGACCGGCAGGCGTATCAGTTCGCCCTCGACCGCGCGGGCCTGACCGAGCCGCAGTTCGAGGAACAGCTGCGCAAGGAAACCGCCCGCACCCTGTTGCAAGGCGCGTTGGTGCGCGGCGTGCGGATGCCCGACACCCTGGCCGACACCATCCTGACCTATGCCGCCGAGCGGCGCAGCTTTTCGCATATCCGGCTGGATCAGGCCGCTCTGGAAACGCCGGTCGGGCTGCCCGACGATGCGCAACTGCGCGACCACTACGAGGCCAATGCCGACTCCTACACCACCCCCGAAATGAAGCAGATCACCTATGCCTGGCTCAGCCCGGAAATGATGGTCAACCAGATCGACCTGCCCGAGGACGCCCTGCGCACCGAGTACGAGCGCCGTTCAGCCGAGTATAACGTGCCCGAGCGTCGGCTGATCGAGCGTCTGGGCTTTGCCAGCGAGGACGCGGCCGAGGATGCCAAGGCGCGCATCGACAATGGCGAGGTGACGTTTGACGCGCTGGTGGCCGATCGCGGGCTTGATCTGGCCGATGTGGACATGGGCGATGTCAGCCGCGCCGATCTTGGGGCCGCTGCGGACACCGTGTTTGACGCGCAATCGGGTGATATCGTCGGCCCGGTCGACAGCAACATTGGCCCCGTGCTGTACCGCATCAACGCCGTTCTGGCCGCACAGGAAACCCCGTTCGAGGACGTCGAACAGCAATTGCGCGACGAGCTGGCGATGGACCGCGCCCGCCGCGTGATCGAATCCCGCCTGACCGGGATCGACAGCCTGCTGGCCGGTGGCGCCACGCTGGAAGAGCTGGGGCAAGAGGCCGAGATGCAGGTGGGCCAGATCGACTGGTTCCGTGAAAGCGGCGAGGGTCCGGCCAGCTATGAGAGTTTCCGGCAGGCCGCCCGGGCCGTTGCCGCAGACGATTTTCCCGAGATCACCGAGATGGAGGACGGCGGCATCTTTGCCCTGCGTCTGGACGGGGTGATCGAACCTCGCGCGCTGACGCTGGACGAGGTGCGCGCCGATGTGATCGCCGGATGGCAGGCGACCGAGACCGACCGCCGCCTGCGCGAACTGGCCGATGGTATGGTGTCGCAACTGTCCGAGGTGCGGGAAATGACCACGCTGGGCTATGACGTGACGCAAGAGCAGGAGGTCACGCGCGGCCAGTTTATCCAAGGCACGCCGCGAACTTTCATGGAGCAGGTCTTTGCCATGTCGCGCGGCGAGCTGCGTGTGATCGACGGTCTGGGCGCGGTCTATCTGGTGCGGATGGATGACATCCTGCCGCCCGACACGGACCAGCCGCAGGTTGCCGATCTGCGCGCGCAACTGGCCGAACAGGCCAATCAGGGCCTGGCGCAGGATCTGTTCCAGGCCTTTGCGACCGACATCCAGAATCGCGCGGGCGTGCAACTGGATCAGGCCGCGCTCAATGCCGTGCACACCAATTTTCAGTAATCCAAAGGACCGCTCATCGTGGACCTGACACCCAGTTTCGACAGCTTTGCCCGCGCCTACGAGGCCGGCCAGAACCAGCTTGTCTATGCCCGTCTGGCCGCAGATCTGGACACGCCGGTGTCGCTGATGCTGAAGCTGGCAGGGGCGGCCAAGGATGCCTTCATGCTGGAGTCGGTGACGGGCGGCGAGGTCCGCGGGCGCTATTCCATCATCGGTCTGAAACCCGATCTGGTCTGGCAATGCCACGGTGAGCGCAGCCGACTGAACCGCCATGCACGGTTCGATCCCGACGCCTACGAGGATCAGCCAGGCGCGCCACTGGTCAATCTGCGCGCGCTGATCGCCGAGTCGCGCATCGACATGCCCGAGGATCTGCCGCAGGCCGCCGCCGGTCTGTATGGCTATCTGGGCTATGACATGATCCGGCTGGTGGAACACCTGCCCGACGTGAACCCCGATCCGCTGGGCCTGCCCGATGCGGTCATGCTGCGCCCGACGGTGGTGGCGGTGCTGGATGGGGTCAAGGGCGAGGTCACGGTGGTATCCCCCGCATGGGTCAGCGACGGGCAATCGGCGCGCGCGGCCTATGCGCAGGCCGCCGAGCGGGTGACGGACGCGCTGCGCGATCTGGAACGCGCCCTGCCCCAGGCAACGCGGGAGATGGGCGAGGCCCGCGATATCGCCCCGCCGCAATCGAATTTCAGCAAGCCCGACTATCTGGCGGCTGTCGAGAAAGCCAAGGACTACATCCGCGCCGGCGATATCTTTCAGGTGGTGCCAAGCCAGCGTTGGGCGCAGGAGTTTCCGCTGCCGCCCTTCACGCTTTACCGCAGTCTGCGACGCACCAACCCGTCGCCTTTTATGTTCTATTTCAACTTCGGTGGCTTTCAGGTGGTGGGCGCCAGCCCCGAAATCCTTGTGCGCGTGTTCGGCCGTCAGGTCACGATCCGCCCCATTGCGGGCACACGTCCCAGAGGCACCACGCCCGAGCAGGATCGCGCGCTGGAGGCCGACCTGCTGGGCGATCCCAAGGAACTGGCCGAGCATCTGATGCTGCTGGATCTGGGCCGCAACGACGTGGGCCGCGTGGCCAGCATCGGCACCGTGCGCCCGACCGAGAAGTTCATCATCGAACGCTACAGCCACGTCATGCACATCGTGTCGAACGTGGTGGGCGAGCTTGCCCCGGACAAGGACGCGCTGGATGCGTTTTTCGCGGGCATGCCCGCAGGCACCGTGTCAGGCGCGCCCAAGGTCCGCGCGATGCAGATCATTGACGAGCTGGAACCCGAAAAGCGCGGCGTCTATGGCGGCGGACTGGGGTATTTCAGCGCGGGTGGCGACATGGACATGTGCATCGCCCTGCGCACGGCGGTGGTCAAGGATCAGGTGCTGTACATTCAGGCCGGTGGCGGCGTCGTCTACGACAGCGACCCCGAGGCCGAGTATCAGGAAACCGTGCACAAATCGAACGCGATCCGACGCGCCGCCGCAGATGCGCATCGGTTCACCGGCGGCAACAGTTAGTCAGGGCGCGAAACGGGCCGTATCGAAGGTCTGGCCGCTCCGCGCTGTGCTGCGTTCAGCGGGATGAGATGCAGGTGACGCCGCACAGCGCGACGCTGTCCCGGTCACTCCCCCCCGGGTCCGATCGGACGGTCGGCATAGCTGGACCAGCCCACATCGCCCCCGGTTTCCGGTACATCCTCTTCGGACACATTGGTCTGCATGAATGACTTGGCGATGAAACTGGCCGAGATCGGCGCGGTCAGGAACAGGAACAGCGTGATCATCAACTCGTGAAAGCTGAAATCCCCGAGGTACAGCCAGAAATACAGCATCGAGGCGATCAGAACACCGCCCACGCCCAGCGTCGTGGCCTTGGTCGGCGCGTGCAGACGTTGCAGCGTATCGGGCAGCTTGATCAACCCGTAGGATCCGACCAGCCCGAAAATTCCCGCAATGACCAGAAAGGCGCTGATCGCGATTTCAATGATCAATCCTGTGTCCATGTCCCTGGCTCCTATTCGATGATGTTGCCACGCAGGACGAACCGGCAATAGGCCACGGTCGACACAAAGCCCACCATGGCCACCAGCATTGCCGCTTCGTAATACACCGATGTGCCCAGCACGATGCCGTACAGCACAAGCAGCGCGATGATGTTGATCACCATCGTGTCCAGCGCCAGGATACGGTCGGCCGAGCTTGGCCCGAACGTCAGCCGCCACAGGCTGAACAACAGCCCCAGACCAAAGGACCCAAGGGCGAAATACAGCGCATATGCAATCATTCGAAAATCTCCTTCAGCCGGGATTCATAGCGCGTCTTGATCTGGTCGCGCACCGCGTCGGGGTCGTCGGTGTGCAGGCAATGCACAAGGATCGCCGCGCCATCCGCCGACAGCATGGTCGACACGGTGCCCGGGGTCATCGTGATCGTGCCTGCCAGAACGGTGATTGCCTCGGGCGATTTCAGGCTCAAGGGCACGGTCACCCAGCGCGAACGGATGTTCTTGTTCGGTTTGAACAGGATGATCCGCGCCACCTCGATATTGGCGATGACGATATCCCACATCACAAGAAACACATAGCTGGTGGCGCGCAAGGGATGGCTGATGACCGCGCGGTCGGGCCAGTATGCGGAGGTGATGATCGGCACCAGTATGCCAAGCGTGCCGCCCAGTATCAGATTGCCCAGCGTCACCTTGTTCACCAGCATCAGCCACACGATCGTCAGCAGCAGGCTGAGCATCGGGTGGGGTAGGATTCGGCGCATCATGACTGGTCCTCCTGCCCGAGAACGGCATCGACATAACCCTGATAGTCGAAGAGCTGCGCGGCGGTCTGGTCAAAGAAATCCATCGCCGGGCCTGACAGCGCCGTGAACACCGCCAGCAAACCCAGAACCGCCATGGTCGGCGCGACCTCGGAAAAGCTCGCAGCGCGCACGGACGGGCGGGCCGACTCGTCCTGCGGGTCGGGGCCAGGATCAACCGCCGTGGATTTCCAGAACAGCATGCTGCCCGCGCGGGCAAAGCCCACGATGATCAGCAGCGAGCCGATCAGGATCGCGGCCCACGAGATTGCCATCGTCGGCGTCTCGCGCAGCACGTCCATCACCAGAAGCTTGCCCAGGAACCCGCTGAGCGGTGGCATCCCGGCCATCGCGATCGCACCGCCAAAGAACAGAGCCGCGAACAGCCCGTTCTGCACCGTGGGCGGTTGCGCGCTCAGCGCGTCGCCCCCGGCGCGCCGCGTCAGCACAAGGTCGGCCATCAGGAACAGTGCCGCCGCCGCGAATGTGGAATGCACGGTATAATACAGCGCCGCCGCCGTTGCCTGCGGCGTGAAGGCCGAAACCGCCAGCATCAGCGTGCCCATGGAGCCCACAACCGAGAAGGCCAGCAAGGGCATCAGACGCTTGGCCCCCAGCACGCCGAACGCCCCCACGGCCAGCGTGATCACAGCCGCAGGCCACAGCCAGTCGCCCACCAGGCTGCCAATGGCGGGCACATCGGGGCCAAACGCCACCACATGCACCCGCAGGATGGCATAGGCCCCCACCTTGGTCATGATGGCGAACAGGGCGGCCACCGGGGCGGGCGCGTTGGCATAGGTCGCGGGCAGCCAGAGCTGCACCGGAAACAACGCCGCCTTGACCGCGAAGACCACCAGCAACAGCAGGCCGGCGACCCGCGCCAGCGCCGCATCCTCGACCGGGATCTCGCGCAGGCGCACGGCCATGTCCGCGATGTTCAGCGTGCCGGTGGTCGCATAGAGCGTCCCAAGCGCGAACAGGAACAGTGTGGACCCGGCAAGGTTCATCACCACGTATTGCAAGCCAGCCTGAAGCCGGCGCTTGCCGCCGCTGTGGATCATCAGCCCGTAAGAGGCGATCAGCAGGATCTCGAAGAACACGAACAGGTTGAAGGCGTCGCCGGTCAGGAACGCCCCGTTGACCCCCATCAACTGGAACTGGAACAGGGCGTGGAAATGTCGACCACGGTTGTCCCATCCGGTGGCGCTGGCATGATACAGCACCACCAGCCCCAGCACGCTGGTCAGCACCAGCATCATTGCCGACAGCCGGTCGATCACCAGAACGATGCCGAAGGGTGCGGGCCAGTTGCCCAGGTAGTAGACAAAGGTCTCGCCGCTTGCCGACATAACCAGCAGGCCGACGGAGATCACCAGAAGGCCAATCGCACCGACAAACGAGGCCGCTCGCGCCAGCACGATGTCGTGGCGCATCACAAAGGCGATCACCGGGGCCAGCAGGGCCGGCAGGATGACCGGGGCAATGATCCAATGGGTCATGCGCGGTCCTCCGGTCCGGTGGTATCGTCATCCTCGTCGATCATGTCGATGCGGTCCGAGCCGGTTTCCAGAAACGCCCCCAGCGCGAACATCACCAGCACCGCCATCATCCCGAACGAGATCACGATGGCGGTCAGCACCAGCGCCTGCGGCAGCGGGTCGGAATAGACCACCTCGCCGCCATAGGGCTGAAGCACAGGTGCTGCATCCACCATCAGACGCCCTGTCGAGAACAGGAACACATTCACCGCATAGGACAGCAGCGCCAGCCCCAGGATCACGGCAAAGGCCCGCAGGCGCAGGATCAGGTACACTCCGGCGGCGGTCAGCGCACCGACCGAGCTTGCGACAACGAATTCCATCTCAGCTCTCCTTGCCCGTGGTGTCGGCCACGTTTCGCGACGGGTCGTAATCCATCGGCTCGGTATTGACGGTTTCACCGGCATAGCGCGCCATGCGCGACAGGCTGTACAGCATCAGCATCACCGACCCCAGAACGGTCAGGAACACGCCCAGATCGAACAGCAGGGCTGTGGCCAGCTCGAACTCCTCGATCGGCGGGATCTCGAAATACCCGAAATCCGATGTCAGGAAGGGCTTGCCGAACAGCCATGAACCCACGCCGGTCAGCCCGGCGATCAAGGCCCCCCAGCCGATCATCGCGTGATACTCGATGCGCTGACGCGACTGCGCCCAGGCAAAGCCCGAGGCCATGTACTGCATCAGCAAGGCGATCGAGATGACCAGCCCGGCCACGAACCCGCCACCCGGCTGGTTGTGCCCGCGCAGAAAGAAGTAGGCCCCGACCACCACGGCAATCGGCATCATTGCCCGCGTCGCCACCACCATCATCATCGGGTGACGGTCGCGCGCGCAGTTCTCGACCGGTGTCATGTTGCGCAGGCGACGCGAGGCGGGGCCGTTCAGCACCGCGTCCATCAGCGCAAAGATGGCAAGCCCGGCGATGCCCAGAACGATGATCTCGCCATAGGTGTCGTAGCCCCGGAAATCCACAAGGATCACGTTGACGACATTGGTGCCGCCGCCGCCGGTCTTGGCGTTTTCAAGGTGAAAGGCGGAAATCGGATCGGCCACGTCGCGCAGCATGAAGGCCATGGCCAGCGCGGTCACCGCCCCGCCCGCAACCAAGGCGATCACCCCGTCACGCACCCGCCGGGCCGCGCTGCTCTCAAGGGGCGAGTCCTTTGGCAGGAAATACAGCGCCAGCAGCAGCAGCATGATGGTCACGGTTTCCACCGAAATCTGTGTCAGCGCCAGGTCCGGGGCGGACAGATACACGAAGCCGCTGGAGATCATCAGCCCCAGCACGCCGATCACCACCAGCGCGCGGAACCTTTGGCGGTGCAGAATCACCACCGTCGCCGTCGACACGATCAGCATCAGCCAGCCCACCGCCACCACGGGCGGGATCGGCTGGATGGCACGCGTGGCTGGCAGATGACCGCCCCCCGACCAGGCCGCATATCCCAGCGCCACGGTGGCCGCGACAAAGATGGCCAGATAGCGGCTCATCGAGCCGTTGTGCAGCCCGTATGTGATGCTGCGCACCAGCGCCACGACGGCGGCGACCACGGCGTCGAACATCACCTTGGCCTCGGGGCGCGGTGTGGCGTTCCACAGCCGCATCAGCGGTGCATGAAGGGCCAGCAGCAGCAGACCGCCCAGCACCGCGATGATCGACATGATCAGCGCCGGGGTCACCCCGTGCCAGATGCTCAGGTACTTGTCGCTTGGCGCGCCGGTCACGGCCCCGGCGGCAGCATTCACCAGCGGCTCGGCCAGGAACGGCGCGATCCCGATCAGCACCACGAAGAAGGCCAGAAACGCAGGCGCAATCCAAAGGCCAAAGGGCGGGTCATGCGGCTTGGCCGGGTAATCATCCCGTTGCGGGCCAAGGAACACATGCGAGATGAAGCGGAACGAATAGGCGACCGAGAACAGCGCCGCCAGCGTCGACAGCCCGCCCACGACCCACGGATTGCCCGCCCATGTGGTGTGCGCGGCCTCTTCCAGCATCAGCTCTTTCGACAGGAACCCGTTGAACAGCGGAATACCCGCCATAGACAACGCCGCGATGGTGCCGATGCCAAAGGTGATCGGCATCAGGTGGCGCAGCCCGCCCAGCCGCTTGATGTCGCGGGTGTGGGTTTCGTGATCGACGATCCCGGCGGTCATGAACAGTGCCGCCTTGAACGTCAGGTGGTTGATGATGTGAAACACCGCCGCAAAGGCCGCCGCCTTGGTGCCAAAGCCCAGCAGCATGGTCAGCAGGCCCAGATGGGACACGGTGGAAAATGCCAGCAGCGCCTTGAGGTCATCCTTGAACAGCGCGATCTTGGCCCCGATCAGCATCGTGATCAGACCCACGGTGGACACGATGTAGAACCACTCGGGCGTGCCCGACAGCACCGGCCATAGCCGTGCCAGCAGGAACACCCCCGCCTTAACCATGGTGGCCGAGTGCAGATAGGCCGAGACCGGCGTCGGCGCCGCCATGGCGTGCGGCAACCAGAAGTGAAACGGGAACTGCGCCGATTTGGTGAACGCGCCAAGCAGGATCAGGATCAGCGCGGGCAGATACCAGTCGGATGCCCGGATCAGATCGCCCTGCGACAGGATGTCGGTCAGGTTGTAACTGCCCGCAATGTTGCCAAGGATCAGCATGCCGCCGATCAGGGCCAGCCCTCCGCCGCCGGTCACGGCCAGCGCCATGCGCGCGCCCTGCCGCCCCTCGGGCAGATGCTTCCAATAGCCGATCAACAGGAAGGACGACAGGCTTGTCAGCTCCCAGAAGATCAGCAAAAGCAGGATGTTGTCGGACAGAACGATGCCCAGCATCGCGCCCTGAAACAGCAGCAGATAGGTATAGAACTGCCCCATCGGATCGTCGCCCGACAGGTAGAACCGCGCATAAAGGATGATCAGCAGGCCCACGCCAAGGATCATCCCGGCAAACAGCAGACCCAGACCGTCAAGGAAAAAGCTGACCGACAGACCCAGTTGCGGCAGCCATGCGAACTCGGCCGTGATCACCTCGCCGCGCAGGACGTCGGGCGCCAGCGAGGCCAGCAGCACAAGTGCAAGCACCGTGGGCACAGCGGTGAAACTGGCACAGGCATTGCGCCCGGCGCGGATCATCACCCCCGGTAACAATGCTCCCAGAAACGGAAGAATCGCGATTACCGGCAAAAGGTTGCTGACACTGCCCATACCATCCCCTGTCGTTATCTGGCTTTCACGCTCTTAGCCAAATTTTCCGCCATGTGAAACACGACAGGGAGAAATACAATCCCAATCCACCGTTTACGGTATATTGCCGTTGTCCTTCCGCCCTGCCGGACGCGTTTCGTGATTATTTGGTGACCAGATAAGGTCCGCTTTACGCTTGCCAAGACGCGGATGGCGAAAATCGACGTGAAATCAACCCTGCGGGTCGGATGTCGGTGCAATCTGCGCGATGAAACCCGCCAGCAGGTCGACCATCACCGGGGCCAGCGCGGGCGTGATGATGTGCCCCATGCCCGGCACGATCCGCAACACAGCATCCGGGATCAGCGCGGCAATCTCTTCACCCGCCTGCACAGGGATCAGCGCGTCATCGGCCCCGTGGATCACCAGACAGGGCAGGTCAATCGCGCGCAGCGCGTGGCGGCGGTCGGGGCTGGCAATGATCGCCAGAAGCTGCCGGTTGACGCCCTCGGGCTCGGCCCCCCGGTCATAGGAGCGACCCGCCAGGTCGCGGACATAGCTGTCGGGCGCGGGAAAGCCGGGGCTGCCCCAGGCGTGATCGCCGATCAGGGCCGCGTCGATGTACCCTTCGCGATCCTGCGGATGGCTGAGCAACTGGTCGATCGGCCCCTGCCCGGTAAAGGCCGCGCGCGACATCACGATCGTGGCCGACAGCAGCCGGTTTGCATGGCGCAAAGCCAGCGCCTGCACGATGCCCCCGCCCATGGAGATGCCGAACACATGCGCGCGGGCCATCCCCAGCGCATCCATCAGCCCGATGACATCGTCGGCCATGTCGTCCAGCGTATAGGCCGCCTGCGGTGCGCGGCCCGCCGCCAGATCGGCCAGTATGGTCTTGGCCCTTCCATCGACACCCGGGGCGGGGCAGCGCGCGCTTTGCCCGACATCGCGGTTGTCGAAGATCACAACGCGAAAGCCACGATCCACCAAACCCGACAGCATCTCGCGCGGCCAGTGGATCAACTGGCTGCCAAGGCCCCGGATCAGGATCAGCGGCACGCCGTCCTGCGGGCCGTGCCGCTGCACCTCCAGCGTGATGCCGTTTGCCTTGATCTGCATGGATCGCTCCCTTTTGACCAGCAGACTGCCCTTGCCACGCGCCACCGGCAACCCCGTGACGTTGGGGCATTTGCCGCGCATCCGATTGAAATGGCCCGCGCGCGCCCCCTACCCTGTCGCCAAACCGAAGTAGGAGACAGGGACCATGGCCGAGGCCTTTATTTACGATGCCGTGCGCACGCCCAGATCCAAGGGCAAGCAGGGCGGCACGCTGAACGAGGTGAAACCGATCCGCCTGCTGGCCGGTCTACTGGAAGGGTTGCAGGCGCGCCACGATCTGGACACCGCCCGCGTCGATGACGTGGTGATGGGCTGCGTCGCCCCGGTGCTGGAACAGGGCAGTTGCATCGCAAAGGCCGCCGTTATCAGCGCGGGCTGGGACGAGGGCGTGCCGGGCGTGCAGCTTGACCGGTTCTGCGCCTCGGGGCTTGAGGCGGTGAACATGGCCGCTGCCAAGGTCGGATCGGGGCAGGAGGATCTGGTGATCGCCGGTGGCGTCGAATCGATGAGCCGCGTGCCCATCGGCTCCAGCGGCGGGCCGATGTTCGCCGACCCCGAGTTCGTGCTGGATCACACTTCGGTCCCGCAGGGCATCGGGGCCGACCTGATCGCCACGCTGGATGGCTACAGCCGCGAGGATGTGGATGCCTTTGCCGTCGAAAGCCAGCGCCGCGCCGCACATGCCCGCGACAACGGCTGGTTCGACCGCTCGGTGATGCCGGTGCGCGACCTGAATGGCGCGGTGGTGCTGGAGCGCGACGATTTCATCAAACCCGGCACCGACATGCAGACGCTTGGCGCGCTGAAACCCAGCTTTGCACAAATGGGCGCGCTGGGAATGGACGAGATGGCGATCGCGAAATATCCGCAGGTCAACCGCATCAACCACGTGCACACGCCCGGCAATTCCTCGGGGATCGTCGATGGCGCGGCGGCGGTGATGATCGGCAGCGAACAGGCGGGCCGCGATCTGGGCCTTGCCCCGCGCGGGCGGGTCGTGTCGGCCGCTGTCCTTGCCACCGATCCGGTGATCATGCTGACCGGCCCCGGCCCCGCCGCCAAGAAATGTCTGGCAAAGGCCGGGCTGACGCCTGCCGACATCGACCTGTGGGAGATAAACGAGGCCTTCGCCTCGGTCGCGCTGCGCTACATGCGCGATCTGGATATCGACGCGGAAATCACCAATGTCTGCGGTGGCTCCATCGCCATGGGGCATCCGCTGGGCGCGACCGGCGCGATGCTGGTCAGCACCATGCTGGACGAGCTGGAACGCCGCGGCGCGCGCCGCGCGATGATCTCGCTGTGCGTGGGTGGCGGCATGGGCATTTCAACACTGATCGAACGGGTGTGAGCATGGGTGAATTTCGTTACGAAAAGGATGCTGATGGCATCGTGACCATCACAATGGACATGGACGGGCCGGTCAACGCGATGAACGCCGAGTTCGACGGTCTGTATCAGGAGATGACCGACAAGCTCTGCGCCGAAACCGGCCTGACCGGGGTGGTCCTGACATCGGCCAAGCCGACATTCTTTGCCGGGGGCGACCTGAAATGGCTGATCGGGGTTGAGCCCGGGCAGGAACAGGAGATCTACGACAACGTCGAGCGCACCAAGGCCAACAAGCGCCGATTGGAGCGTCTGGGCGTGCCGGTGGTGGCCGCGATCAACGGGGCGGCGGCGGGCGGCGGATTCGAAATCTGCCTGGCCTGCCACCACCGCATCGCCGCCGACGTGCCCGCGGTCAAGATCGGCCTGCCCGAGGTCACGCTGGGCCTGCTGCCCGGTGGCGGGGGCGTGGTGCGGCTGACCTACATGCTGGGGATCGAGGACGCGATGCCCTTTGTTCTGGAGGGTCGGATGGTGCCCGCGCAGGCCGCGTTGAAGGCCGGTCTGATCCACGAACTCGTGGACAGCATCGCGGCGCTGGTGCCGCGCGCAAAGGATCACATCAAATCCGTGCAGGGTGATGCGGCGGCGCACACCCAGCCCTGGGACGACCGCGCCTATCGCATCCCCGGCGGGCCGTCGAACAGCGCCTCTGCCGCGCCGCGCATGGCGGCAGGATCGGCCATGCTGTTCAAGAAGACCCGTGGATTGCTGCCCGCGCCGGGCAAGATCATGGACATCATGGCCAACACCGCGTCGAACGTCGATTTCGACAGCGCGCAGCGGTATGAAAGCCGACAGTTCGCCTCGCTGGTACCGCTGCCGGTGACAAAGAACATGATACAGGCGTTCTTCTTTGACCTGAACAAGGTCAACGGCGGCGCCGCGCGGCCAAAGGATGTGCCGAAATCCAAGGTTACGAAACTGGGCATCCTGGGCGCGGGCATGATGGGTCAGGGCATTGCCTATTCGGCGGCCATGGCCGCGATCGAGGTGGTGCTGAAGGACACAAGCCTTGAAGCGGCGGAGCGTGGCAAAGGGTACACCAAACGCCTGTTGGACAAGCGCATCGCGAAGGGCCGGATGGATCAGGCGGCGGCGGATGCGGTGCTGGCGCGGATCACGCCCACAGATCAGGCGCAGTCGCTGCAAGGTTGCGATCTGATCATCGAGGCGGTGTTTGAACGCCTCGACGTGAAAGAGGCGGTACTGGCCGAGCATGAGGCGCTGTTGGGCGATGCGGGGTTCTGGGGGTCGAACACCTCGACCCTGCCGATCGGTCGGCTGGCGCAGGGGGCGGCGCGGCCTGAGAAATTCATCGGGCTGCATTTCTTTTCGCCGGTGGACAAGATGCCGCTGCTGGAGATCGTGGTGGGCGAGAAAACCGACGACGAGACGCTGGCCCGCGCCTTTGATTTCGCGCGCCAGATCGGCAAGACCGCCATCGTGGTGAACGACAGCACGGGGTTCTACACCTCGCGCACCATCGGCACCAAGATGGACGAGGCCGCGCAGATGGTGGCCGAAGGGCTGGACCCGGTGCGGGTGGAAAACCTGGGCCGTGCGGTGGGATTTCCGACGGGCATGCTGAGCCTGTATGACGAGGTCAAGCTGTCGCTGGCCGTCGACATCTTCGACACGCAGGTGGGCATGGGCCTGCGCTCAACCGACGGTGACGCAACGCCCGAGGCCCGCGCCCTGCTGCGCGAGATGGTGCAGGCCGGGCGCAAGGGGCGCGGCGCGGGCGGCGGGTTCTTTGACTACCCAGAGGACGGCAAGGCATTCTGGCCGGGTCTGGCCAAATGGCGCGAAGACAGAGTGAATATCCCGGATCAGGACATCAAGGACCGCATGCTGTTCCGCGCCGTGCTGGAAACCCTGCGCTGCCTCGACGAAGGCGTGCTGCGATCCGTGCCCGACGCCAATATCGGCTCGATCATGGGAATAGGCGCGCCCACCTGGACCGGCGGCTATGCCCAGTTCGTCGAGACCTATGGCCGCGCAAGGTTCGTGGCGCGCTGCGAGGAGCTGGCCGCGAAATACGGCGCGCGGTTCCTTCCGCCGGAGAGCTTGCGGCAGGCGGCGTGATCCAGCGGTGCCGCGCGGGGCGCGGCGCCGGTTTTCCCGCGCCATCGGCGCGGCGGTGTGAGGGGCGCTGCCCCTCTTGNCGTTGGCCCAATCCACCCCGGAGTTTTCCGGGCAAGATGAAGAGGGACCGCCCGCGCCAGCTGGTCTGGCGTGATCCAGTCGGCAAGCGCGCCTGCGAAGGCATCGAAAGCGGCACGCTTTTCCTGGGCTACAGCGATGACGACGGGCTTACCGGCGTCCAATGCATCCGCGATTAGCGGCACAAAGCCGCGCCCGGCCTGTTCCTGCCGTCCGAAGCGGTTGATGAACAGGACGTCGGCTCGGGGCAAGGCGGCGGCGACCTGCTGCACGGACTGTTCCAGCGCGGCGGGGTCCAGACGGCAGCCGCCCGCGCCGGGCCCTAGGTCTTGCGAGATTGTGTGGCTTAACTGACCGCCCGCATCGGTCAGGATCATTTCGCCGAGACGGCCGCGCATCTGCACCACGCCGGCCAGCCTGTGCCCCTGCCCGGATAGGTCTGTGCAAAGCTGCGCGAGTTGCCTGTCTGTGTCCGGCGTGCAGGCGATGGCGAAAAGCGTCATGGGCGGTTTTCCCGAAACATCTGGCGTGTCAGGATAGGTCCGTAGCGCAGACCGAGGCAATGTGACAGCATGATCCCCCTTTTTCCCGCCGTGATCCTTGCCGGTGGACAGGCACGCCGTATGGGTGGGGCCGACAAGGCGCTGATGCCCTTGGGCGGTGCGCGGGTGATCGACCATCTGCTGTCGGGCCTGCGCGGTCAGGTCGGGGCGATCGCCATCAATGCCAACGGCGATCCCGCCCGCTGGGCCGGGCTGGGCCTGCCAGTGCTGCCCGATCCGGTGCCCGGGTTTCCGGGGCCGATGGCGGGCGTTCTGGCAGCACTGGACTGGGCACACGCGCAAGGGGCCGATCGGGTGGTGACGGTGGCGGGTGACACGCCGTTTCTGCCCCGTGATTTTGTGGCGCGGCTTGGTGCGGCCAAGGCGACCGCCGCCGTTGCGGAAACGGTCGAGCCCGATGGCACGGTGCGGCTGCACCCGGTCTGCGGGATGTGGCCGGTGTCGCTGACCGTCGATCTGCGCGTGGCACTGGCAGGCGGTGAGCGGCGCATGCGGGCCCTTTGCGACCAGGCAGGGGCCGTGCCGGTGCGGTTCGACGCGGCACAGCCTCCGCCGTTCTTCAACATCAACACCGCGCAGGATCTGGCCCGGGCAGAGGCGGTGCTGACCGTATCCGGTCAGCCGATCATCGACCCGCCCGGCCCCTGACGGTCGTAATGCGCCTTGAGCCGTTGCAGCGCGATGCGCAGCACGATCTTGCCCGAGCGCGCTGACCAGCCCATGCGTTTTTCCGCCGTCTCCAGCCCTTCGAGAAAACAGCAGCAGCGCAAAGCCACATCCCCCAGCCCCGGACCAAGCGCGCGCAGCGCGGCGGCCACACGGTCGCGCGCGCCCTCGGATCCGCGCCCTGCCCCGTCGGCAAAACCGAAACTGCCGCGATCTGAGCCGGTCAGGAACCTGTCCCAGTTCTGCGCCACGCGCGGCCCCATCTGTGCTAGTTCGAAGTCCTCGCGCAGTCGGTCGCCTGCGGCCACCAGGTCGTGGCCCAGGAACGGTTTGCCATCACGGTCCTTGCGCCGCGCCAAAAGAGTCACAGGCGATTCATTGATATTGTAGCGAATACGGCGACGCGCACCGCCCTCGTCCACGGTGCGGTCGTCCCACCTGCGGTGCTGATCGCCAAAGGCTGTCTGCGCGTCGGCGAACCCTCGGGGCGGATCGGACCGGGCCACCATCTGCGACAGCGCAGCGCGCCCGGCGGCGGTGATCGAATAGCGCGATACACGGCCCGGCGCCTCGCAGGCGATCCAGTCCTTCAGCGCCATGGCTTGCGCGACGTTGCGCGCAACCACCGCAGTGCGGTTGCTGCCGACAGGGGTGTCGCGCACCACGACGGCCTTTTCCATATCAGCGGCCACGGCCAGGATCGCGCCGGCCTCCGAGAG
Organism: Lacimonas salitolerans; assembly: GCF_042677865.1. Classification (NCBI taxonomy): domain Bacteria; kingdom Pseudomonadati; phylum Pseudomonadota; class Alphaproteobacteria; order Rhodobacterales; family Paracoccaceae; genus Lacimonas; species Lacimonas salitolerans. The sequence goes on from NZ_JBHUDD010000054.1 coordinate 24,749, forward strand.
GCGACGCAGGATGCGCGCGGCCTCGCGGTGAAGGGTCTGTTCATCAGGGGGCAGATCGGGCTGAATGGTCTTGGCGGTCATGCGGCTGGTGTCCTTGTTGCAATCCGGCCGGTCGGGCGGGAACAGCGACATGCCCAGATGGCGCAATGCCTCGTCGACCAGCGTATCCTCCCGGCGACTTTCCAGCCGCCGGATCTGGCGCAGAACGGTCGATGCGTGGCATCCGGCATGGCGGGCCAGTTCCCGTATCGGCAACCCCCCTTCGGTATGCGCCAGATAGCGCGTGGCAGAAACCGGAACCCAGTCCGGTACGGGCGCGCCTTGGTGTTTCAGCATCGGTTCGATCCACTTCCTCCGCAAGAAAAGGTCAACGGCATTGCCCCACTTATCCACACGAACTCCCCAGTTTGTTAAGCATTTAGGTGGGAAAAACTTGCCTGTCCGTTAACCATTTGCGATTTGGCAAGTTTGGTTAGGAAATGGTGAACGTTGGGAAAACCCTGCGAACGGTGAAGCGTGGCAACACGCAACGCGCCCTTAGGTTGTGCTTATCTGCGCCTTGCAATCCAGAAGGAGCACATCATGCACGACATCACCTCAATGCTGGGCAATCTGCGTCGTCCGCGCCTGTTGCTGCGGGCCGCGCGTCTGGGGGTAAAGGAGTATCGCAGGGGCGTGCATCTGCGCCCCCTGCTGAAATGCAACGCACTGCCCGGCAATGGGGCCGCGCTTATGGCGCTGCTGGACCTGGAGCACGAGATCGACGCGGAGCGCCGCCGGGGCGACGCGGCTTATGCACCGCTGCGCCATGTCACGGTTCTGATCGCGATGATGGGCGAGGCGCGGCTGATCCGCACCTCGCATGGCTGCGAGGTCAACTGAAGGCGTCGGGCTCCGATGCTTTTCTGGCGGCGACAAAAGCCGCCAGAGCCTCGGCGATGGCAGGGTCCATGCCGGGTTGCTGGTAGTCGCCCAGCATCTTTTCCACACGCGCAGCGGCCAGCATCACGGTGTCGCGCGCACCCTCTTCGGACCATGTCTCGTAGGGTTTGTAATCCAGCAGGTCGGATTTCCAGAAGGCGGATTTGAAATGCGCCTGCGTATGGGCGCAGCCCAGGAAATGCCCGCCCGGGCCCACCTCGCGCAGGGCATCCATGGCCTGTGCGTCTGGGTCCACGGACACGCCCTGCGCCAGCTTGTGCAGCGCGCCAAGCTGGTCGGCATCCATCACGAATTTCTCGAAGCTGGCGACCAGCCCGCCTTCAAGCCAGCCGCAGGCGTGCAGCATGAAGTTGACGCCCGACAACAGGCCCACGTTCAGCGTGTTCGCGGTTTCATAGGCCGCCTGCGCATCGGGCAGTTTCGAGCCGTTGAACGACCCGGCCGAGCGATAGGGCAGCCCCAGTCGCCGCGCCAGTTGCCCCGCGCCATAGGTGATCTGCGCGGCCTCGGGCGTGCCGAACGTGGGCGCGCCGCTGTTCATGTCGATCGAGGTGACGAACGCGCCAAAGATCACCGGCGCACCGGGGCGGATCAGCTGGGAATAGGCGATCCCGGCCATCACCTCGGCCAGAACCTGCGTCAGCGTGCCTGCGACGGACACAGGCGCCATGGCCCCGCCCACGATGAAGGGGCTGATGATGCAGGCTTGGTTGTTGGCGGCATAGACCTCGAGCGCGCCCATCATCACGTCGTCGAAGGTCAGCGGCGAGTTGATGTTGATCAGGCTGGTCATCACCGTGTTGTTCTGGACAAACTCGCGCCCGAACAGGATCTCGCACATGTCCACGCTGTCCTGCGCGCGGCTTTTTTCGGTAACAGACCCCATGAACGGCTTGTCAGACAGGGTCATATGGGCGTGCAGCATGTCCAGATGGCGCTTGTTCACTGCGACATCGGTGGGTTCGCAGACCGTGCCGCCGGAATGGTGCAGCCATTTGGACATATAGCCCAGCTTCACGAACTTGCGAAAATCCTCCATCGTGGCATAGCGGCGCCCGCCGTTGACGTCATGCACGAAGGGCGGGCCGTAGACCGGGGCCAGCACCAGGTTGCGCCCGCCGATCTCGACGTTGCGCGCAGGATTGCGGGCGTGCTGGGTGAACTGGCGGGGCGCCGTGGCGCAAAGCTGCCGGGCCAGACCGCGGGGGATGCGCACGCGCTCACCCTCGATCTCGGCCCCGGCCTGCCGCCACAGCTCCAGCGCGGGGGCGTTGTTGACGAAATTCACCCCGATCTCGGCCAGCACGGTTTCGGCATTGGCCTCGATGATCTCTAGCGCCTCTTCGGTCAGGATGTCGAAATCGGGGATGTTGCGCTCGATAAACCGGGCGGTTTCGAACGACACCGTGCTGCGCGAGGCGCGCCGCGCCGCCCCACCACCGCCGCGGGCAGGTCTCCGGGGGGCATCTGCCTGTGTCATGGTTACTTCCTCCATCGGCGTGGTCCTTGCGCGGCTTGGTTTGTCACCTCATAACGCAGCATGCGACGGCGCTGCTGCGGATTTGCGGCGCTTGAGGGGGGAAAGCGACATGCCGCAACGGCGCGCAACCCGCTTGCGCGCCCGCGCGCAAGGCCGTATTCGGCGGGCATGACACAGCATGACCGCCTTCTTATCATCGACTTTGGCAGCCAGGTGACGCAGCTTATCGCGCGTCGTCTGCGCGAGTTGAATGTCTATTGCGAAATCCACCCCTATCAGAACGTGACCGACGCGTTCCTGGAGGAGTTCTCGCCGCGCGCGATCATCTTTTCCGGCGGGCCGGATTCGGTGATGCGCGAAGGCAGCCCGCGCCCGCCCGCGCGGGCCTATGACCTTGGCGTGCCGATCCTTGGCATCTGCTATGGCCAGCAGGTTATGATGCACGATCTGGGCGGCAAGGTCGAAGCGGGCGAGCATGCCACGGCCGAGTTTGGCCGCGCCTGGGTCAGCCCCTCCGAGGCGCGTCCCGATTTCCTGAACGGCTGGTTCCTGGACGGCTCGGGCCGCGAGCAGGTCTGGATGAGCCATGGCGATCATGTGTCTGAAATCGCACCTGGTTTTCAGGTTCTGGGCACCTCGCCAGGAGCCCCGTTCGCGATCACCGCCGATCTGGACCGGCAGTTTTTCGCGGTGCAGTTCCACCCCGAGGTGCACCACACACCGAACGGCAAGACGCTGTATGAAAACTTCATCCGGCTGGCGGGGTTCACCGGCGACTGGACCATGGACGCCTATCGAGACGAGGCGATCCGCCTGATCCGCGATCAGGTGAGCGACAAAAAGGTCATTTGCGGCCTGTCCGGCGGGGTTGATTCCTCGGTCGCCGCCGTGTTGATCCACGAGGCGATCGGCGACCAGCTGACCTGCGTGTTCGTCGACCACGGGCTGTTGCGCCAGAACGAGGCCGACGAGGTCGTCACCATGTTCCGCGATCACTACAACATCCCGCTGATCCACGCCGACGAGGCCGAGCTGTTCCTGGGCGAGCTGGACGGTGTGTCGGACCCCGAAACCAAACGCAAGATCATCGGTCGGCTGTTCATCGACGTGTTCCAGAAATACGCAAGCGACATCGAGGGCGCCGAATTTCTGGCGCAGGGCACGCTCTACCCGGATGTGATCGAATCGGTCAGCTTTTCGGGTGGGCCGTCGGTGACGATCAAGAGCCACCACAATGTCGGCGGCCTGCCCGAAAAGATGGGGCTGAAGCTGGTTGAACCCCTGCGCGAGCTGTTCAAGGACGAGGTGCGCGCACTGGGCCGCGAGCTGGGCCTGCCCGACAGCTTTATCGGGCGCCATCCGTTTCCCGGCCCCGGTCTTGCCATTCGCTGCCCTGGCGAGATCACCCGCGAAAAGCTGGCGATCCTGCGCAAGGCCGACGCGGTGTTCATCGACCAGATCCGCAAGCATGGCCTGTATGATGATATCTGGCAGGCCTTTGTTGCCATCCTGCCGGTGCGCACGGTGGGTGTGATGGGCGACGGGCGGACCTATGATTTCGCCTGCGCGCTGCGCGCCGTGACATCGGTCGACGGAATGACGGCGGATTACTACCCGTTCAGCCATGATTTCCTTGGCGAAACCGCGACGCGGATCATCAACGAGGTGCGTGGCATCAACCGCGTCACCTATGACGTGACCAGCAAGCCACCGGGCACGATCGAATGGGAGTGACCCTGACCGGCCACACCGACCGGCCTGACGGGCCGTTGACACCCCAAGGCTGTTTCGGCCCCTTGGAAACAGTCCATCATGATTGAGGGCGGAACGCGCAACGTGCTGACCGCGGCGTTGTGGATGACCGGGGCGATCGCCTCATTTTCCACGATGGCCGTTGCGGGGCGTGCTGTCAGCTTTCAGCTCGATACTTTTGAAATCATGATGTATCGCAGCATCGTCGGGCTGCTGATCGTGCTGGGTGTGGGCGCGGCGGCGGGCACGCTGGGACAGATCACGCGGCGGCACATGGGGCTGCACCTGATCCGCAATGTAGGTCATTTCACCGGGCAGAACCTTTGGTTCTTTGCGGTCACGATGATTCCGCTCGCGCAGGTCTTTGCGCTGGAGTTCACCTCGCCGCTGTGGGTGCTGGTGCTGTCGCCGCTGGTTCTGGGCGAGCGGTTCACGCAGGCGCGGGTGATCGCCGCGCTGCTGGGGTTCGTCGGCATCCTGATCGTCGCCCGTCCCAGCCCGGAAAGCATGAACATCGGCGTGATGACCGCCGCACTGGCCGCGATCGGCTTTGCCGTCTCGATCATCTTTACCAAGCGGCTGACGCGCACCGAAAGCCTGACCTGCATCCTGTTCTACATGACGGCAATGCAGGTGGTGATGGGGCTGGTCTGTGCCGGGTATGATGGTGACATCGCCCTGCCCGATGCCAGCACCCTGCCCCTGCTGGTGCTGATCGGATGCGCCGGGCTGCTGGCGCATTTCTGCCTGACCACCGCGCTGGCGCTGGCCCCGGCAACCGTCGTGGTGCCGCTGGATTTCGTGCGCCTGCCGCTGATCGCCGTGGTGGGCATGGCCTTCTATGGCGAGCCGCTGGACATGTTCGTGTTTTTGGGCGCTTTGTTCATTTTCGGGGGCAATTACCTGAATATCTGGACGGAAACGCGCCGCCGGGTGCCAAGCGTTTGACCCCCCCGCGCCCGCCCGCTAACAGATGGCGGGTGACACGGGGGATGGCCGATGCTGTATCAGACTGCCGATGAGTGGCGCAGCGCAACGCGCAGGCGGGTGCTGTTCTTTGCCATGTCGGGGCTGGGCAAGACCCATGTGTCCAGCATGCTGCGCGACAGCGGCGACTGGTTCCACTATTCGATCGATTACCGCATCGGCACGCGCTACATGGGCGAGTATATCGCCGACAACGCCAAGGCCCACGCGATGAAGGTGCCGTTCCTGCGCAAGCTGTTGTTGTCGGATTCGATCTATATCGGCTCCAACATCACCTTCGACAATCTGGCGCCCGTCTCGGCCTATCTGGGCAAGCCGGGCGATCCCGAACGCGGCGGGCTGGCCTATGACGAGTACACCCGCCGGCAGGGGCAGTTCCGTACGGCTGAAATTCACGCACTGATGGACACTGCCTATTTCATCGAACGGGCCGAGCGGCTGTATGGCTATCCGCATTTCGTCTGCGATACTGGCGGGTCGATCTGTGAATGGGTCGATCCAGATGATCCGCATGACCCGCTGATGACGGAACTGGCGCAGCACACGCTGATGGTCTGGATCAAGGGAGACGCGGCGCATACCGCCGAACTGATCCGCCGCTTTGACCGCGCGCCCAAGCCGATGTCGTATCAGCCCGAATTCCTGAACCGGGTCTGGCACCAGTATCTGAACGAAAACAACATGAAGGAAGGCGATGTTGATCCTGATGCCTTCATCCGCTGGACCTATGCGCAGGCGCTGGCACATCGTCAACCGCGCTATGAAAAGATGGCTGCGCGCTGGGGCATCACCATATCTGCCGATGACGTGGCACGGGTAAGAACCGCTGCTGATTTCGACACGCTGATCGCAGATACCCTGACCACACGCTGACCCACACAAGGACTCGACCGACCCATGCCGATTAAACTGCCCTCTGATCTGCCGGCCTTTGACGTGCTCACGCGCGAGGGCGTGATGGTCATGTCCGAGGATGCAGCCGCACGGCAGGACATCCGCCCGCTGCGCATCGGCCTGCTGAACCTGATGCCCAAGAAGATCCAGACCGAAAACCAGTTTGCCCGACTGATCGGCGCCACGCCCTTGCAGATCGAGTTCAGCCTGATCCGCATGAGCGAGCACGCCACCCGCAACACCGCCGCCGAGCATATGGAGGCGTTCTATCGCCCGTTCTGCGAAGTGGCCGATACCGGCGAGAAATTCGACGGGCTGGTGATCACCGGCGCCCCGGTCGAGCATCTGCCCTTCGACGAGGTGACATACTGGGACGAGCTGACCCGCGTGTTCGACTGGACCCAGACCAACGTGTTGTCCACCTTTGGCGTGTGCTGGGGCGGGATGGCGATGATCAACTATTTCAACGGCGTGCTCAAGCATATGCTTGGGTCAAAGGCATTCGGCTGTTTCCGGCACCGCAACCTTGACCCGGCTTCGCCCTATCTGCGCGGATTTTCCGACGATTGCGTGATCCCCGTCAGCCGCTGGACCGAAGTGCGCCAACCCGATATCGACGCGGTGCCGGGGCTGACCACATTGCTGGGCAGCGACGAGGTGGGGCCATGTCTGGTCGAGGATACGGACCATCGCGCGCTTTATATCTTCAACCACCTGGAATACGACAGCTACACGCTGAAGGAAGAATATGACCGGGATATCGCAAGCGGCACGCCTGTCACGGTGCCGGTCAACTACTATCCCGATGACAATCCCTTGATGCTGCCGCAGAACAGGTGGCGCAGCCACGCACATCTCCTATATGGCAACTGGATCAACCAGATATACCAGACCACGCCATATGACATCACGCAGATCGGGACTTAGAATGCTGGGCGCCGCCCTGACCATCGCCGCCTTGGCGGGGTGTGGCGTGGTGGTCGACCGTCAGGCCGACCTGCGCGAGGCGTCGGCGGAGTCGCGCTATCCCCCGACAGGCAAGCTGATCGAGGTGCAGGGCCGCACCATCCATGCCCATATCGAAGGGTCCGGCCCCGACCTGGTGCTGTTGCACGGGGCCAGTGGCAACACCCGCGATTTCACCTTTTCCTTTATCGACCGGCTGAAAGACGATTACCGCGTCATCGCCTTTGACCGTCCGGGCCTTGGCTGGTCCGAGCGCGCCTCCGAGACCTATGGCCCTTGGAATCCGAAGGGCGAAAGCCCGATGGAGCAGGCCGCGCTGTTGCAGGCTGCTGCGGATCAACTGGGTGTCAAACGACCGCTTGTGCTGGGCCATTCCTATGGGGGTGCGGTGGCGCTGGCCTGGGGGTTGGCGCGTCCCGATGACACCGCCGGGCTGATCGTGGTGGCGGGTGCCTCCAACCCCTGGCCAGGTGGTTTGGGGCCGCTGTACCGGGTCATCGGGTCAAGCTGGGGCGGCGCGCTGATCGCGCCGCTGATCACCGCCTGGGCGCCCGAAGACCGGGTGGACGACGCGCTGGCCGGCATCTTTGCGCCCGACCCCGTTCCCCCCGGCTATTCCCGGCATATCGGCGCGGGGCTGACCCTGCGGCGCGAAAGCTTTCGCGCCAACGCGCGGCAGGTCAACACCCTGCGCCCGCACCTGGTCGAGATGAGCGAACGTTATCCGACGCTGCAAATGCCGGTCGAGATCGTGCACGGCACCGAAGACACCACCGTGCCGCTGGACATCCACTCTGAACCGCTGTCGCGCCAGATCCCAGGCGCCAACCTGACCCGTTTGGACGGCATCGGCCACATGCCACACCATGCCGCCCCCGAGGCGGTCGAGGCCGCGATTGACCGTGCCGCCCGCCGCGCGCGATTGCGTTAACCCGGTTAACATCTCATACTGTGCCGAAAAAAGGAGAGGCTTATGGAGCTGCCATTTGACGGCGCGATCAGCGATTTCTACCACAACGACGCCCCCAGACCGATACGCGAAGCGATCGCGCGCGCCGACAAGGATGACATCCTGAACCCCGACTACCCCCATTCCGAACGGATGAAGGGCAAGACCTATGATCGCGACATGGACCGGCTGCAGATCGAACTGGTCAAGCTGCAGCACTGGGTCAAGGCGTCCGGCACCCGCATCGCCATGGTGTTCGAAGGCCGCGACGCCGCCGGCAAGGGTGGCACGATCAAGCGGTTCCGCGAAAACCTGAACCCGCGCGGCGCACGGGTTGTCGCGCTGTCCAAACCGTCGGACGTGGAACAGACGCAATGGTATTTCCAGCGCTATGTCGACCACCTGCCCGCCGGCGGCGAAATCGTGTTCTATGACCGCAGCTGGTACAACCGTGGCGTGGTCGAGCATGTGTTCGGCTTTTGCACCCCGGACCAGCGGCTGCATTTCTTTACGCAAGTCCCCGATTTCGAGCGCATGCTGGTCGACGAGGGGATTCACCTGTTCAAGTTCTGGCTCAACGTTGGCCAGGCCGAACAGTTGCAGCGGTTTCTTGACCGCGAAAACGACCCGCTGAAGCAATGGAAACTCAGCCGGATCGACGTCGAGGGGCTACAGAAATGGGATGCCTATTCCGAGGCGATCAAGGAGACGCTGGCACGCAGTCACACCACCTTTGCGCCCTGGACGGTGATCCGTTCGGATGACAAGAAACGCGCGCGGCTGGCCGCCATCCGCACCGTGCTGCATGCGCTGGATTATGACCGCAAGGATGCCGCCGCCATCGGCCCGATCGACGACGCGATTTGCGGCGATCCGGGTATCTGGGATGGCTAAACGCGGCTATCACCACGGAAATCTGCGACAGGCCCTTGTCGATGCGGCATTGGCGTTGATCGAGGAGAAAGGCCCGACCGGCTTTACCCTGTCCGAGGCGGCAAAACAGGCCGGCGTGACCCCCGCCGCCGTCTATCGCCATTTCGAGGGCCGCGAAGACCTGATCGCCGAGGCCGCACGGCAAGGCTACGAGATTTTTTCCGATCTGATGGATTACGCCTATCAGACCGGCCAGCCTTCGGCTCTTGCCGCGTTCGAGGCGACGGGTCGCGCCTATCTGGCCTTTGCGCGCAAATATCCCGGCCACTACATCGCAATGTTCGAAAGCGGCATTAGCATCAACCGCAACGCCGATTTGGCCGCCGTGGCGATGCGCGCCTCGGACGTTCTGGAACGGGCAGCGCGCGATCTGTCCCAGCATATCCCGCCCGAAAAACGCCCGCCGGCCGCGATGTTCTCGGCGCATATCTGGGCCATGTCGCATGGCGTGGTCGAGTTGTTCGCGCGCAACTCACCCGGTCGCGCCAGCCCCTTCCCGCCCGAGGAATTGCTGGAATCGGCCATCGGCGTCTACCTGCGTGGCCTGGGATTGATCCCGGCTGACGACTGAGGCGAACAGCGCAGGTCCGGTGCATGGCGATTGCAAGCCTCACTGCGTGTGCGCGCATCACAGACAGTTCAAGACCCGAACGAAAAAGGGCCGCCCATCCGGACGGCCCCTTGCCAAAACTTTGCGCGGAAAAATCAGCGCTTGGAGAACTGGAAACTCCGGCGCGCCTTGCGACGACCGTATTTCTTGCGCTCGACCACGCGGCTGTCGCGGGTCAGGAAGCCTGCCGCTTTCAGCGCGCCGCGCAGCGACGGTTCATAAAGCTGCAGCGCCTTGGACACACCATGACGCACGGCACCCGCCTGACCGGACAGGCCACCGCCCTTGACGGTCGCCATCACGTCGAACTCGCCCGTGACACCGGCCACATCGAAGGGCTGGCGCAGGATCATCTGCAGCACCGGGCGCGCGAAATAGACGTGCATTTCCTTGCCGTTCACGGTGACCTTGCCCGAACCGGGCTTGATCCACACGCGGGCAACCGCATCCTTGCGCTTGCCGGTGGCATAGGACCGGCCAAGGCTGTCGCGAACGGGTTCACGCGGCGCTTCTTCGACCATGGTGGCCAGGTCGTCGGAAACCGCGCCCTTCAGCTCTTCCAGGGAATTGATCTGATCAGCCATTATTTTGCCACCCGCGTGTTCTTGGAGTTCATGGATTTCACATCCAGCACCTCGGGGCTTTGCGCCTCGTGCGGATGCGCGGCACCGGCGTAGACGCGCAGGTTGGTCATCTGCTGGCGTGCCAGGGTATTGCCCGGCAGCATCCGCTTGATCGCGGCGGTCACGACACGCTCAGGGTACTTGCCCTCAAGCAGTTCACCTGCGGTGCGGTGCTTGATGCCGCCCGGGTGGCCGGTGTGCCAGTAGTATTTCTTGTCGGTGCGCTTGTTGCCAGTCATCTGCACCTTGTCGGCGTTGATGATGATGACATTGTCACCCATGTCCATGTGCGGCGTAAAGCTGGGCTTGTGCTTGCCACGCAGGCGCATCGCGACGATCGAGGCGAGACGGCCCAGAACAACGCCCTCGGCGTCGATCAGGATCCATTTCTTCTCGATGTCTGCAGGCGTTGCAGAAAAGGTTTTCATTCGGGATCACCACTGTTTTCAGGTCATGGCCACGGAACACGCCCGCAGCCCTATTCGGATTGCGCGGTTATATACCCCGCAAGTTTCCGGTCAAGCGCACAATACGGGATTTATCACTGCAAAAACAGCATCTTGCAAAATAGGTATTATTTTACCCCAATAAACCGGATGCTCAGACCACGGTTTTGACCCGCCTTTCGCGCCAGATGATCAGCGCCCCCGCAGCCACGATCAGCAACACGCCCGGAAACAGGGTATCCACCGGCGCCTCGCCGAAAAACACCCAGCCAAAGACAAAGGCGGTGATCAACCCGAAATACCCGAATGGCGCCAGCAGCGATGGCGCCCCCATCCGGTAGGCCAGCATCATGAACAGCACCCCCGTCCCGCCCAAAGTGGACATGACAAAGATCATCCCCGCATCCTGCCAGCTTGCCAGCGCCGTGAACTCGGTCGTCAGAGCCGCAAGGATGATCGCGCCCACCGCCGCCGACCCCGAGGCGTAAAGATACAGCAACCCGTTCGACGTGCCCGGGCCAAAGAACCGCACCGAGATCATCGAGAACGCATAGCACAGCGCCGCCCCCACCGGCAAAAGCGCATAGACCGAGAACGCCTCGCTGCCCGGGCGCATGATCCACACCGCCCCGGCAAAGCCGATGACCAGCGCCGCGATGCGCCATGGGCCCACCCGTTCGCCCAGCAGCACCACCGACAGCATCACGACAAAGAGCGCATTGGTCTGCGCCAGCGCAGACACCGTGGCCAGCTCCAGCACCGCCAAGGCACCGTAGAAAAACACCTGCGCCACGGCCACGACCAGGCCGCGGACCACCGCCAGCGGCCACTTCTCGATCCGCAGGTTGGTGCCGCGCAGGCGCAGCTCTCCGGTCGCCACCAGCAAGGCCAGGCTGGGCACGATCCCCAGAACATTGCGATAGGCCGACAGTTCCAGAGGCGAATAGCGCGCCGACAACAGCCGCACCAGAACGCCCATCAGGTCGAAACAGACCAATGCCAGCAACAACAGCCCCACCGCCTGCACCGCCCGTCTGTGATCTGCCGCTGCCTGATCCATCTGTCTTGCCTCCTGCGCCATGAACACCTGCCCGCCGCCGGAACACAAGCGCACCCGCCCTAGATGACGCAGCAAAACCATAGGTCCATGATTTTTCGCCGCACCTGCGAGAAACACCTTGATCGAGTCAGCCGCAGGCCTTAAGTGCCCCCTACTTTCGGAACCGATCCCAACCCGTGATGACTTCCCGGGGGGCGCTAAGGGACCGACTGGAACGCACTGCTGGCTTGAAGGAGGCACGTCATGAAAGACGTAAACCTCTTCCAACTGGGGTACGGTCTGGAGACAGGCGCCCAAGAGGAAGACACCACGCGAGGGGTAACCCCCGCATGCGACCGCGACGTATTCGACGATACGCGCGACGATCATTTCATCCGCGACGAAAACGGCGTTTTCGCTGGCACCCATCTGATCATCGAGGTGGTGCAGGGCGAAGGGCTGGATGACGAGGCGCGCATTGCCAACGCATTCCGCGATATCGTCACCACCTGTGGCGCGACGCTGCTGCATATCCACACCCACAAGTTCTCGCCCCAGGGCGTATCGGGCGTGGCGGTTCTGGCCGAAAGCCACATCTCGGTCCACACGTGGCCCGAGATCGACTATGGCGCGTTCGACGTGTTCATGTGTGGCGATGCCAAGCCCTGGCTGGCCGTCGATGTGCTGGCCCGCGCGTTCAACACCGCCGATGTCCGCGTGCGCCAGTTGCGCCGTGGCGAGGGCGTGGTGTCCGAGGCGGGCATACCGGCATGACCGACTGGTCAACCGAGGCACTGCATGCCGACTACGCCCAGAGCCTGCGTGTGGACAAGCTGATCTATGACAGCGAAACCGCGCATCAGCGCCTGCGCGTGTTCGAGAATCCGACCTTTGGCCGGGTTCTCACCCTCGATGACGTGGTCCAGACCACCGAGGCCGACAACGCCATCTACCACGAGATGCTGACCCATGTGCCGATCCTCGCCCATGGCGCGGCGGCACGGGTCTGCATCATCGGCGGCGGCGATGGCGGCATGGCGCGCGAGGTGCTGAAACACGCAACCGTCAGCCATGTCACCATGGTCGAGATCGACGGCGGCGTGGTGGCGTTTTCCAGGCAGTACCTCCCCAGCCTCAGCGCGGGGGCATTCGACGATCCGCGCCTTGATCTGGTCATCGCCGATGGTGCCGATTTCATGCGCGACACCAAGGGCGGCTTCGACGTCATCATCGTCGATTCCACCGATCCGGTCGGCCCGGGCGAGGTGCTGTTCACCGACACATTCTATGGCCACGCCAAACGCGCGCTGGCCCCGAACGGTATCCTTGTCACGCAGAACGGCGTGCCCTTCCTGCAGCCGCAGGAACTGACCAACACCATGCGCGCCTTTACCGCTCTGTTTGCCGATGCCACCTGCTACTTGGCCTCGATCCCGACCTACGCGGGCGGGCCGATGGCCTTTGGCTGGGGCACCGATGGCGACGCGCGCGCCACGCCGCCGGATGTGCTGCAAGGCCGGTTCGACGCGGCGGGGCTGGCCCCCTACTACTACACGCCGCAGGTCCACAAGGCGGCCTTTGCCCTACCCGGCTATGTCGCACGGCTGCTGCCCGGGTCTTCCTCTCTCTGAAAATATCCCGGGGGGGGTGAGGCCGCAAGGCCGAGGGGGGCAGCGCCCCCCTGCCCGGCCGACGCGCCTAGCGCGGCGGAATCGAATAGGTCATCGACGCCCGCGCCACGGGCTGATCCACCCCGTCGGAATACATCAGCACATCGCCCACCGCCAAGACCCGGCCCAGTTTCAGCAACCGGCAGCGGGCGACGATATCCTTGCCCGACGCGGGTTTGCGCATGAAATCGATGCTGCCATTGGTCGTCACCGCCAGACCCTGCGGGCCGATCATCGCCAGCACGGCCAGGTAGATCGCGCAATCGGCCAGCGAGAACATCGACGGTCCCGACACCGTGCCGCCCGGGCGCAGATGGCGCCCCTCGACCTTCAGCCGCAGGTCGATTTCCATCGGTGCCAGCCGGTCGATCGCGAAATCCGGGGCCACCTGCGGAAACTCCGCCGCCATGAAATCGGTCAGTTCCGCCACTTCCATCTTCAGGGTCATCTTGTCCTCCGTCCCGTCCCGCAGCTAGAGTTGTCCGGAATTGGATCGGAGGACAAGATGACCCTGCTGGAACGTCACGACACGAATGCGGTCGCCCACCTGACGCTGAACGCGCCGGAAAAGCTCAATGCGCTCAGCGACGGGATGCTGGCCGCCTTGCAGGAACAATTCGACACGCTGCAAGGCGACGCCACGACTCGTGCAGTGGTGATCAAGGGCGCGGGCAAGGCGTTCTGCGCGGGTCACGACCTCAAAGAAATGACCGCCGGGCGACAGGCCGAGGATGGCGAGCGCGCCTATTTCAAGGATCTGTTCGACCGCTGCGCCACCATGATGACCAGCATCCGGGCCCTGCCCCAGCCGGTGATCGCGCAGGTCCACGGCATCGCCACCGCGGCGGGTTGTCAGCTTGTGGCAAGCTGCGACATGGCCGTGGCCGCGCAGGGCACGAAATTCGGCGTCAACGGTGTCAACATCGGGCTGTTCTGCTCGACCCCGATGGTGGCGCTGACCCGCAACATCCCGCGCAAGCACGCGTTCGAGATGCTGACCACCGGACAGTTCATCCCCGCCGAGCGGGCCGAGGCGCTGGGGCTGGTCAACCGCGTCGTGGCGCCCGATCAACTCGACGAGGCTGCACAGGACCTGGCCGAAACCGTCGCCGCGAAACTTGGCGCGGCGGTCAGAATCGGCAAGGAGGCGTTCTACACCCAGGTCGAAATGACCCTTGATGACGCCTATGACTATACCGGGGACGTCATGGTGCAGAACATGCTGTATCGCGACACGGTCGAGGGCATCGCCGCGTTTCTGGAAAAACGCCCGCCAATCTGGCCGCAGTGATGCCATTGTTTCCACAATTGTGCCCCATAGTTTCCACCGTCGGCGCTTTCCCGTACGGGCCTTTGTTGCTACAACTTTAGCGATCGAGCTCGGAGCATGCTCCGGATGCGCTCGGTGGGTATGCGTGTGTGGGTTGCCGGCAGGATTGTCGGCCTACGTCTCTCCAGGCCAGCCTCTCACTGGTTGCCGGGAAACCATGTACGGCGACCCACGTCAGCTCCGCTGAAACACCACTGCGACCGCGCTGGATCGACCGCGCCGGTGCTGACGGCGATTATCGCTTACCCTTTGCCAAATCGTCCGCAATCCCCTAGATCACAGGCATGAAAAAGACATTGCATATCGTAGGCGGCGGCATGGCCGGTGCCGAGGCCGCATGGCAGGCCGCCCAGGCGGGTGTAGACGTGGTGATCCACGAAATGCGCCCCAAAGTCGAAACCTTTGCCCATCGCACCGGCAATCTGGCCGAAATGGTCTGCTCGAACTCGTTCCGCTCGGACGATGACGAACAGAACGCCGTCGGGCTGCTGCATTGGGAAATGCGCGCCGCCGGCGGGCTGATCATGGCCATGGCCGACCGCCACCGCCTGCCCGCAGGCGGCGCGCTTGCGGTGGATCGCGACGTGTTCTCGCAGGCCGTCACCGATACCCTGCACGCCCTGCCCAACGTGACCGTCAGCCACGAGGAAATCACCGATCTGCCCACCGATGGCCACTGGATCATCGCCACCGGGCCGCTGACCTCGGACGCGCTGGGGCAGGCCATAGCAGATGAGACAGGGGCGGAACGGCTGGCCTTTTTCGACGCCATCGCGCCCATCGTCTATGCCGACACCATCGACATGTCGGTGGCGTGGGAGCAGTCGCGCTATGACAAGGGCGAGACCGAGGCAGAGCAAAAGGCCTATATCAACTGCCCGATGACCCGCGATCAGTACGAGGCCTTCATCGACGCGCTGCTGGCCGCCGACAAGACCGAGTTTCACGAGGGCGAAACGGCAAAGTATTTCGACGGATGCCTGCCGATCGAGGTGATGGCCGAGCGCGGCCGCGAAACCCTGCGCCACGGCCCGATGAAGCCCATCGGCCTGACCAACGCGCATGATCCCGACACCAAGGCCTATGCCGTGGTGCAGCTACGCCGCGACAACGCGTTGGGGACGCTGTACAATATCGTGGGCTTCCAGACCAAGATGAAATACGGCGCGCAAACCGCTGTTTTCAAAATGATACCGGGTTTGCAGAATGCCAGCTTTGCACGGTTGGGCGGGATCCACCGCAACACCTTTATCAACTCGCCCACCCTTCTGGATGCGCAGATGCGGCTGAAATCGCGGCCCAACATCCGCTTTGCCGGTCAGATCACAGGGGTCGAAGGCTATGTGGAATCCTCGGCCATGGGCTTGCTGGCCGGGCGCATGGCCGCCGCCGAAATCCTGGGTCGGCCCATGCCCGAGGTGCCGCAGGACACCGCAATGGGGGCGCTGATCCATCACATCACCGGCGGGGCCGAGGCCAAGACGTTTCAGCCGATGAACGTGAACTTCGGCCTGTTCCGCCCGCTGGATGGGCTGAAAGGCGGGCGCAAGGGGCGCAAGGACCGCTACAAGGCCTATACCGACCGGGCCAAGGCGGCATGGTCAGAGTGGCTGGGGAACGGCGCACTGGACGCAGCCTGACCCTGCAGCCTATACTGGGGGCATGACCAAGACTTTCTTTGACCGCGTCTACGACATCCCCGAGGACGGGGATACCCGCCAACTCTACGCCGAATGGGCCACCAGCTACGAGGCTGATCTGAAGGCCAACGGCTATGCCACACCGCTGCGGATCGCCAAGGCGCTGAGGCGGTTCACCCCCGACCCGTCGATGCCTCTGCTGGACTATGGTTGTGGCACGGGGATGTCGGGCGACGCCTTTGCAACGGCCGGCTTCACCTGTGTTGACGGGCTCGACGTGACACCCGAGATGCTGGACGTGGCAAGGGACAAGGGCATCTACCGCAATGTTCTGCTGGCCGATCCTGACACCCCGCCCCCGGTCAGCGCCGAAAGCTATCCGATGATTGCCGCCGTCGGCGTCATCGGTGTCGGAGCGGCGCCCTTGTCGGTGTTTGACGACATCATGCACCTGTTGCCCATGGGCGGCCTGTTTGCCTTTTCGTTCAACGATCATGCGCTGGAACGCCCCGAGTACGAGGCCAAGCTGAACGAGTGGCTCGACACCGCCGCCGCCCGCCTGAAAATGCGCGAGCATGGCCCGCATATCGCCGCCCTCGATCTGGGCGCGAATGTCTATGTGCTTGAAAAAGCGTGACGATCCGCACCCGCTTTGCCCCATCGCCCACCGGCCCGCTGCATCTGGGCCACGCCTATGCCGCCTTTGTCGCCTTTGACATGGCGCAGGCGCAGGGCGGGCGATGCCTGCTGCGGATCGAGGATATCGACCAGACCCGCGCCAGACCTGAATGGGAGGCGCAGATCTACGACGACCTGCATTGGCTGGGGCTGACCTGGCCGCAGCCCGTCCTGCGCCAGTCCGACAACATGAAGGCCTACGCCCAAGCCATTGATACCCTGTGGCAATCTGGCCTTCTTTACCCCTGCCACTGCAACCGGCGCGACATCGCCCAGGCCGCCAGCGCCCCGCAGGAAGGCGCGCCGATGCTTGGCCCCGATGGCATCGTCTACCCCGGCACATGCCGCCCCGACACGCCGCCGACAGGCCCTGTACCGACAGATTGCGCCCTGCGCCTGGACATGGCCCGCGCGATGGAGCGCGCCGGACCGGTCAGCTTCACCGAAACCGGCAGCGGCCCCAAAGGCGAGACCGGTCGCATCGTCCTTGCCACCGGCACCGCACAAACCACCATCGGCGACGTCGTGATCGCACGGCGCGATTTCGGCACCTCCTATCACCTGTCGGTGGTCGTCGATGACGCGGCGCAGGCCATCTCCCATGTGACGCGCGGCCACGACCTGTTCAGCGCCACACCGGTCCACGCCCTACTGCAACGGCTTCTGGGCCTGCCCACCCCGGTCTATCACCATCACAGGCTGATCCGCGATGACGGAGGCAAACGGCTGGCCAAGCGCGACGACGCCCGCGCCATCGCCACCTTTCGTGCCGACGGGGCCAGCCCACAGGACATCCGCCGCATGGTTGGGTCCTGATCTTCATCTTGCCCGTAAACTCCGGGGGAGTCGCGCGGAACGCGCGCCGGGGGCAGCGCCCCCTAGGCCATCGGCGTCATGATCTCGACCTCTGCGCCCTCGCGCAGCGCGGTATAGAAACAACTGCGCCGGTTGGTGTGGCAGGCCGGTCCGGTCTGGTGCACCAGAACAAGCAGGCAGTCGCGGTCGCAATCCACCCGCATCTCAACCAGCTCCTGCACATGGCCGCTGCTTTCGCCCTTGATCCAGAACGCCTGCCGCGAGCGGCTCCAGTAGGTCACCCGCCCGGTCTCCAGCGTGCGCGACACGGCGTCGCGGTTCATCCAGGCCATCATCAGGACTTCGCCGGTTTCGGCGTCTTGCGCAATGGCGGGGATCAGCCCACGGTCGTCATAGGTCAGACTGTCGGGATCGAAGGGCATGGCATTTTCCTTTGGCATCGGGCGCGGCAGGGCCTATCTATGGCGACAAGCCACGAAGGAAAAGCCATGAGTGCCGAAACCGATATGATCAAGCTCTATTCCGGGCGCATCCTGGAACTGGCAGCGGACATTCCCCATCATCAAAGGCTGGACAATCCGCAGGCCACGGTGCGCAAACGCTCGCCGGTGTGCGGGTCGATGGTCACCGTGGATGTGGACCTGGCGGATGGCAGGCTGGTCCGGTTCGGCCAGGATGTCAAAGCCTGCGCCTTGGGTCAGGCCGCCGCAGCTGTCGTCGGCGGGGCTGCGATCGGGGCCACGCGGCCGCAGATCGAAGCGGCGCGCGATGCCCTGCGCGCCATGCTGAAAGAGGACGGACCGACACCACCCGCCCCGTTCGAAGGGTTCGAGGTGCTGCGCCCCGCACGCGAATACCGCAATCGCCATGCCTCGATCTTGCTGTCGATCGAGGCGCTGGCCGAGGCGATGGCCGAGGTCGAGGCACACCACACCGCCTGATCCCTCTGCCTCCACACAAAAAAAAACCGCCGCGCGTCACAGGGACGGCGGCGGAAAGTGGCGCAATCTGGTCATCCGAAGGCGGGTCAGAGGCAGAGACCCTGGGACAGGATTGAGACAGGCAATATCTCGGCAGCGCATCCTATGGGGATGGGGATGCGCCGCGCTTCGGGCCAGTCGCGCAGGCAGAAACTCAGGACAGAACGGGCAGGTGCAGACCGGCCACCAGCATCACCATAAGCGAAGCGATGCCAAGCGCATCGGAGGCCAGCGTGTCACGGTTGCGGCGCGCGGCGGTAACGATCTGGGTCAGCATCTTGGTTACTCCTGCTTCGTTCCTATGTGTTGCCTCTTTGTTCTCATATCCTTAATCATCTGTAAAGAACTTTATAGGAACATTTCGGAACATTCTGGAACACGCGCAGGCGGTTTTCAGTTAACCCACTGAAATCAAACGAATCGCCTGATCCTGTTCCATCAGCCACAGCAGAACACGCGCGGCACGGCCCCGGTCGCCCTGCAACTCGGGGTCATCCGCCAGCAGCTTGCGCGCATCCGACTGCGCCACCGCCATCAGCGCCGCCTGTCGTTCCAGATCGGCGACCCGGAACCGGGGCAGGCCCGACTGCGCGGTGCCGATCAGGTCGCCCGCCCCGCGCATCTCCAGATCCACCTCAGAGATGCGGAACCCGTCCTCGGTGTCGCGCAGGGTGGTCAGGCGCTTTTCGCCCGCATCGCCCAGGGGGGCCTGATACATCAGCAGACAGGTCGAGGCCGCATCGCCGCGCCCGACCCGCCCGCGCAACTGGTGCAGCTGCGCCAGACCAAAGATTTCGGCCCGTTCGATCACCATGATGGTGGCGTTGGGCACGTTCACCCCCACCTCGATCACCGTGGTGGCGACCAGCACCGAGGTCTCGCCGCGCTGAAACGCGGCCATCGCGGCGTCCTTGTCCGCAGGCGGCATTTGCCCATGCACCAACCCCACGACGCCCTCGCCCAATGCTGCACGCAGGCGTTTGAACCGCTCTTCCGCGGCGGTCAGGTCCACCAGTTCGGATTCGTCCACCAGCGGGCAGACCCAATAGGCCTGCTTCCCCTCGGCCACCGCGCGGCGCAGGCTCTCGACCACCTCGTCCATGCGCGCCGTGCTGACCAGCGCGGTCTTGATAGGTTTGCGCCCGGGCGGCTTTTCGTCCAGCACACTGACGTCCATGTCACCATACTGCGCCAGTGCCAGGCTGCGCGGGATCGGCGTGGCGGTCATCACCAGCACATCGACCGCCTGTCCCTTCTGTCCCAGCTCCAGCCGCTGGCGCACGCCGAACCGGTGCTGTTCATCCACCACCGCCAGCCGCAGATCGGCAAATTCCACATCCTTCTGAAACACCGCATGAGTGCCCACCAGAACGTGAATGTCGCCCCGCGCCAGTGCGGCCAACTTGGCACGCCGCTCGGCCCCCTTGTCGCGCCCGGTCAGGATCTCCAGCACAACACCGGCCTCTTCGGCCATAGGGCGCAGCCCCTCAAGATGCTGACGGGCCAGGATTTCGGTGGGAGCCATCATCACGCCCTGCCCGCCCGCCTCGACCGCGATCAGCAGCGCCATGAAGGCCACCAGCGTCTTGCCCGCGCCCACATCGCCCTGCAACAGCCGGTTCATCCGCAACGGATTGGCCAGATCCTCGGCGATTTCGGCAATCGCGCGGGTCTGTGCGCCCGTGGGCGCATAGGGCAGCGCGGTCAGCACACGGGCCTGCAATGCACCGTTGCCCTTGGTCTGCCGCCCCTTGGCGCGGCGCAGTTTCGACCGCGCCAAGGCCAGCGTCATCTGATGCGCCATCAACTCGTCATAGGCCAGACGTTCACGCGCCGGTGCATGGGCGGCCAGATCGGCCAGCGTTTCGGGCGCATGGGCGGCGGCGATGGCGGCGTGCCAGTCGGGCCAACCGGCCTGCGCCTTTTGCGACGGGTCGATCCACTCGGGCAATTCCGGCACCCGCGTCAGCGCCCCGCGCACGGCCTTGGTCATCTGTTTCAGGCTGACCCCCTGTGTCAGCGGATAGACAGGTTCGAACGCCGGAATTTCATCTGCCTCGGTCAGCGGCAGGACATGGTCGGGATGCACCATCTGCGCCATGCCGTCGAACAGCTCGACCCGGCCCGACACGATCCGGCGCTGCCCGGTCGGCAACAGCTTTTGCAGGTAATCGGTGCGGGCGTGAAAGAACACCAGTTGGAACGCGGTCTGCGCATCCTCGACATTGATGCGATAGGCCCCGCCCTTGCGCGCAGGCGCGCGGTGCTGGCCCACAGTCACCTCGACCGTGACCACGGTGGGAAAATCCGCGCCCATTACGCTGTCGCGGCGGCGGCGGTCGATGCCCGTATGCGGCAGGGTAAAGATCAGGTCGCGCGGGCGGGTGATGCCCATATGGTCCAGCAACTGCGCCGTTTTCGGCCCGACGCCATCCAGCGTCTCGATCCCGGCAAACAGCGGGAAAAGCTGCTCGGGCCGCCCGCTCATGCGTCGCCGATCAGCGCCAGCCAACCGTCTTCGTCCAGCGTTTCGATGCCCAGTTCACCGGCCTTTTTCGCCTTTGACCCCGCGCCCGGCCCGGCGACCAGTATGTCGGTGCGCGCGCTGACGCTGCCCGACACCTTGGCCCCCAGCGCCTCGGCGCGGGCCTTGGCCTCTGCCCGGGTCATCTTTTCCAGCGTGCCGGTGAACACCACGGTCTTGCCCGCCACGGGGCTGTCAGACGTGGGGCGCTCGGCGTCCTGCACGTCAAGATGCGCGACCAGCCGGTCGATGCTGGCGCGTTCGTGCTCTTGCGCAAAGGCGGTGACCAGGCTTTGCGCCATCACCGCACCAACACCGTCGATGCCCAGCAACCGCTCCCATTCCGGCCCTTCAAGAGGGGCCGCGGCGGTGATCGCCTGCTCGAACTCGGCCCAACTGCCATAGCTGCGCGCCAGCAGGTTGCTGGCCTGCTCGCCGACATGGCGGATACCCAGCGAAAACAGCAGTCGCGCAAGCGGGATTTTCCTTTTCTCTTCAATCGCTTCGAACAGATTGTTCGCACTTTTCTCGCCCCAGCCTTCACGGTTCTTCAACTGCTGCAGGCCGCTGCCATACCGGTCCTTGAGCGTGAAGATATCGGCAGGTTCCGTGATCCAGCCGTCTCGGTAGAACTGCTCGACCTGTTTGGCACCCAGACCTTCGATGTCAAAGGCCGCGCGACTGACGAAATGCTTCAGCTTTTCAACTGCTTGCGCGGGGCAGATCAAGCCACCGCTGCACCGCCGCACGGCGTCGCCCTCTTCGCGGATCGCCTCGGAGCCACATTCTGGGCACAGGGTGGGAAACGCAAAGGGCTGCGCATCATCTGGCCGTCTGGACAGGTCCACATCGGCAATCTTGGGGATCACATCACCCGCACGATAGACCTGCACCCAGTCGCCCGGACGGATGTCGCGCCCGTCGCGGATCGGGCTGCCCTTGGCGTCACGCCCGGCGATGTAATCCTCGTTGTGCAGGGTCGCGTTGCTGACCACGACGCCGCCCACCGTCACCGGGGTCAGCCGCGCCACCGGCGACAGCGCGCCGGTGCGGCCGACCTGAATGTCGATCGCCTCCAGCCGGGTCCAGGCCAGTTCGGCGGGAAATTTATGCGCAATCGCCCAGCGGGGCGTGGTCGAGCGGAACCCGAGTCGCGCCTGATAGGTCAGGTCGTCGACCTTGTAGACGACCCCGTCGATGTCATAGCCCAGCGTGGCGCGTTGCTGCTCGATGCGCGCGTAATGCGCAAGCATTGCGTCCAGATCGGCGCAGCGGTTTGTCAGAGGGTTGGTTGAAAACCCCAAATCAGACAGGCGTTGAAGCGCCTTCATCTGGGTGTCTGCCAGAGGGGATGAAATCTCGCCCCAGCTATAGGCAAAGAACCGTAGAGGTCGCGCGCGGGTAATGCCCGGGTCAAGCTGCCGCAGCGATCCGGCGGCGGCGTTGCGCGGGTTGGCAAAGGTCTTTTGCCCAGCTGCCGCCTGCCGCGCGTTCAGCGCCTTGAAATCCGCATGGCTCATGTAGACCTCGCCGCGGACTTCAAGGATATCCGGCGCACCGCTCAGGCGCTGGGGGATATCGGCGATGGTGTGGGCATTCTCGGTGACGTTTTCACCCACCGCCCCGTCGCCGCGCGTGGCCGCGGTGATCAGGGTTCCGTTTTCATAGCGCAACGACAGGCTCAGCCCGTCGATCTTGGGTTCGGCGGTGTAGGCCAGCGGCGCATCGGGCGCCAGACCGAGGTACTTGCGAATCGATGTGTCGAATTCAGCCACTTCCTCGGCGTCAAAGGCGTTGCCAAGGCTCATCATCCGCACGCGGTGGGGTATCTTGCCAAAGCCCTCGGCCGGCGCTGCCCCCACCTGATCGCTGGGGCTGTCAGTGCGTTTGAGGTCGGGAAACCGCGCCTCGATCGCCATGTTGCGGGATTTCAGCCGATCATACTCGGCATCCGAAATCGCGGGCGCATCGTCGCGGTGATAGGCTGAATTGGCGTCCTCCAGTATCATCGCCAGCCGCGCCAGTTCCTGCACCGCTTCGTCCTGCGTCAGTGTCTCAACCGCTTTGTCCGTCGCCATGGTCGCGCCCCTGTCACCCTTGGGCAAGTGATAGGGGCGCGGCCGGTCAAGGTCCAGTCCGTGAGTGGCGGTGTCGGACCTCAGGCGCCAATGGCGATCTGGCGGGTGCTATCGGCAGGGTCGGTCAGGGGTTGCGGATCGCGCAGAACATAGCCGCGCCCCCAGACCGTTTCGATATAGCTGTCGCCGCCAGTGGCCACGCTCAGCTTCTTGCGCAGCTTGCAGATGAACACGTCGATGATCTTCAACTCGGGTTCATCCATGCCGCCGTACAGGTGATTCAGGAACATTTCCTTGGTCAGGGTCGTGCCCTTGCGCAGCGACAGCAGTTCCAGCATCTGGTACTCCTTGCCGGTCAGATGCACCGTGCTGCCCTCGACATCCACCGTCTTGGCATCGAGGTTCACATTAACCTTGCCGGTGCGGATCACCGATTGCGAATGCCCCTTGGAGCGACGGATGATCGCATGGATTCGCGCCACCAGTTCGTCGCGATGAAACGGCTTGGTCAGGTAATCATCGGCCCCGAACCCGAATCCCTTGATCTTGCTGTCGGTGTCATCCGCGCCCGACAGGATCAGGATCGGCGTCGCGATCCGTGCCAGCCGCAACTGGCGCAGCACCTCGTGCCCGGTCATATCTGGCAGGCCGATGTCCAGCAGGATCAGATCGTAATCGTACAGCTTGGCCAGATCGATCCCTTCCTCCCCCAGGTCGGTGGTATAGACGTTGAGATTGGCATGGGTCAGCATCAGTTCGATGCTTTTCGAGGTCGTGGGATCGTCTTCAACCAGCAGCACGCGCATCCAGGATCTCCGTTATGTGTCAGTTTGCGTTGGAATCAAACGTGAACAAAAATAGTTAACCACAAGTTACCATGGCACAACCTTTACGACACTCCTCCTAAGGTTGTCTATATTTTTGCACCGCGGTCGCCTTCAACGCGTCCAGTCCGTGCTGCGTGACGGCGTTCACCCACTCGTCGAACTCCTCTGCGCTCAGCGCATAGCGGGCCAGAGCCTCGTCCCGCGTGATCAGCCCCGCCAACACACCGCGCACCACCGCGGCCTTGCGGCTGGCCACCCAGCGCCTGGTATCCTGCGGCGGCAGATCGGCGCGCGTCATCACAGTGCCATCCGGCAGCGTCACGGCCCTTGGGCCATCCAGCTTTTTCAGATACATGGCAGTCACCTTTCGTCGAACCAGTTCAAACTGGCCGCGGCAGGCTTAACGCCCGGTGAAACCGGGGCTTGAGAGTGCGTCGGATTTTCTTATATTCACCGCTTGTTTCATCCAGATCATGGGAGGCCGCGATGGCCCTCGACACCGACACGACGCTCAATTCCCTGGGCTTTGCCAAACCGCCGTCAGAAACCCGCGTGGTCGTCGCCATGTCGGGCGGCGTGGACAGTTCGGTCGTGGCCGCACAACTGGCCGACGAGGGCTATGATGTGGTGGGCGTCACCCTGCAACTGTACGATCACGGTGCGGCGCTGGCCAAGAAAGGCGCGTGCTGTGCGGGCATCGACATCCATGACGCCCGCCGCGTGGCCGAGGAAATGGGATTTCCCCACTACGTTCTGGATTACGAGAACATCTTCAAGGATGCGGTGATCGACGAGTTTGCCGACAGCTATCTGGCCGGGGCCACGCCGGTGCCCTGCATCCGCTGCAACGAGAGGGTCAAGTTCAAGGACCTGCTGGAAACAGCGCGCGATCTCGAGGCCGACTGCATGGCCACCGGGCATTACATCCAGCGCAAGATGGGCGCCACCGGCCCCGAACTGCACAGCGCGGCGGATGCGGCGCGCGACCAGTCCTATTTCCTGTTCTCGACCACCCCCGAGCAACTGGCCTATCTGCGCTTTCCTCTGGGGCATCTTCCGTCAAAGGCGGCGACGCGCGAACTGGCGGCAAGATACGGACTGGCCGTGGCGGACAAGCCCGACAGCCAGGACATCTGCTTCGTGCCCAACGGCGACTACGCCAGCGTGATCGAGAAACTGCGCCCCGGTGCAGCCGAGCCGGGCGAGATCGTGCATGCGGATGGCCGTGTTCTGGGGACTCATGAGGGCGTGATCCACTACACCATCGGACAGCGCCGGGGGCTTGGCATCGGCGGGCTGTCCGATCCGCTGTATGTGGTGCGGCTGGATGTGGACACGCGGCGCGTGGTCGTCGGCCCCAAGGACATGCTGGCCACGCGGCAGGTGCCGGTGCGCGAGATCAACTGGCTGGGGGATGCGCCGCTCACATCGCGCGCGGAGTGGCACGTGGCGGTCAAGGTGCGTTCGACCCGTCCGCCACGCGACGCGATCATCCGCCCGCTTTCCGACACCACCGCCACGGTCGAGCTGCTGACCCCCGAGGAAGGCGTCAGCCCCGGACAGGCCTGCGTGTTCTATGAAACCGAAGGCAGCCGCATCCTCGGCGGCGGCTGGATCTGGCGTGGCTGATCGTAGGGTGGGTGCCAACCCACCTTCCGGCCCTGCCCGTCAGGCCCCGCCCTGCGGCCTGTGCCGCCGGTTGATCAGCACCAGCCCGATCGCCACCAGAACCAGCGCCGCGATGGTGTTCCAGCCCACATCCTCGCCCAGCAGGGCCCAGCCGAAGAACACGCTGATCACCGGCGACAGAAAGCTGAAGCTGGCCACGCCTGACGCCGGATAGACCGACATCAGGAAAAACCAGAACATGTAGCCAAGGCTGGCCACGACGACGACCTGATAGGCCAGCGACAGGAAATGCACCGCCTGCGGATCGCGCAGGAACGGCCCAAAGAAAAACGCCGCCGCGATCAGCATCACCGACGACACGATCAACTGCCACATGAGCTGCATTTCAGGCCGCTGCTCGGACACCGGGGTCAGCCGCACCGTCAGCGCGATCCCGGCCCAGCCTGCTGCCGCCCCAAGGGCTGCGATATCGCCCATCACGCTGGCCTCGCCGCCCTGGCGCACCGCCAGCACCAGCGCCACGCCGCCCATCGCCAGCGCGAGACCCGCCGCGCGCCGCAGCGTCAGCCGCTCGCCGGGCAGCACGAAATGCGCGATCGCGGCCAGCATCATCGGCATGGTGTAGAACAGGATCGACGCGCGCGACACGGTGGTGTTGTCCAGCGCCCAGAACAGGCAGACGAACTCGAAGGCAAACAACGACCCAAGCAACAGCCCAGACGCCCAGTAACGGCGGCTGAAATCGGCGCGCACGCCGCGCACCCACATCCACAGGATCAGCACCGCAAGCGCCCCGACCGAACGCAGGCCGGACATGAAAACCGGCTGGAACCCTTCGGTGCCGACCTTGATGACGACTTGATTGAAGGCCAGGATCCCGGCGAACCCCACCAGCGATACCGCGCCGAACAGGTCGATATGTTGCTTGCGTTCCATTGGCCGCAGTCAGACGGCATCGCCCGCCCGGCGTCAAGGCGGGTTACTTGCGAAAGCGTTTGAAAAAGCGCGGGTTGCGGGCCACGAAATCCTCGATCAGGTGGCCCAGCCCGATGCGCCCCTGCCACTTCAGATAGGCCCAGCCAGACCCGGCCCCGATCAACGCACCAAGGGCGTTCATGATCAGATCGCCCATCGTGTCCACCAGCCCCGATTTCTGCATGTTCAGCCCGAAAAGCTGATCCATGGCAAATTCGAAAATCTCCCACATCGAGCCGATGGCCAGCGCAAAGCAGAAGGCAAAGAACGCGATCGCATAATGCGGTGCGGCGTATCGGTCGCCCTGGAACATCATGAACACCAACACGAATCCGATCAGACCGAAGCCAACCGCGCTGCCTGCATGCATGGCGACATCCCACCACCAGAAGCGGTTGTAGAAATCGAACACCTCGCCCAGAAACAGCGTGCTGCCGATGAAGATCACGATCGCGGCGATAAAACTGGGCGGTATGTGGATTTGCGCCCACCGCGCCACAAGAACCGGCGCCATCGACAACAGCAACGTGGCCAGCGACACAAAAGCCAGCGGCCAGTTGCGCACGAAAAGCGCATCCAGAAAAAACAGCGCCAGCAGCACCCAGATCGCCTTGGCCAGCCATGTCTGTTCTGCGAACATGTGCACGCTCCTTACCTTGGTCCGTCCCGATATATGCAAAAGACCCCTCTCAGACTAGGGTCTGTTGACGTTTAAGGATTCCCATATCGGCTTCGAAGTGATTCAAGGTTGCCAAATGGGAGGTGACCTTGATCC
>NZ_JBHUDD010000055.1:0-60301 GCF_042677865.1 Lacimonas salitolerans
CGTTCTCATCCTGATTGACGCTGGATTCTCAGCCTGTTTGTCGCGCGGCAGCAGCCCGCGTTTCAGCTCTTCCTCGACCTTGTCCTTGACCACGTCCTCGACGCTCTGGCCGTCTTGGCGCTGCACGCCCAGCTCTTCGGTCACGCGATCCTCGACCCGCTGGCGCACCTGCTGCTCCCTGGCGTCGATCTCGGCCTGAAAGTTCTGTTTCACGGCACTCTCAAGATCGATGGTGATCTTCGGATCGGCCCAGGGCCCGCGAATCCGCACCGGCACCGACACCCCGCGCCCGTCGCGCGCGGTCAGCGAAACGGGCGTCACGGTATAGTCGATGGCCTGACCGCCCAGATCGACCGTCCCGGCACCGGTCGCACGGGCAAAGGGCAACGCCATGGTCAGATCGTCATTGCGCAGCACGCCGCCCGCCATGGTGAAACTTGCACTTGTCGTATCGAACACCGTGGTGCCGCCGCTGGCCATGTCTCCGCGCATCAGCCGGTCCAGGTCGATCCCTTCGATCACGCCCCTGCCGGTGGAAAACCCGCCATCACCACGCAGCGAGCGCATGATCGCGTCCAGCGTCTGACCCACGCCCAGAAACTCCACCCGCGCCTCGCCGGTGGCACGAAAGCGGTCGATCCCGGCAGCGGCGGTCAGCAACGCCTGCATGTCCACGCCATCGGCGCGCAGCCGCCCGCCCACCGACAGGCCCGAGCGGTTGTTCATCACGAAATCACCCGCAATCCGCCCGCCATAGGCATCGATGCGCGCGATATCGACCACCGCGCGGGCGGTGTCATTGGTCACGCGCACCCGGGTTTCGCCCAGATCGAACTGGCCCAGATCGACCGATTGCGCCGACAAGGACACATCGGCATCGAACGCCGACAGCCCGCTGGCATCGATCCGCGTCTTCGACCACCCCGCACCCACCTCCGGGGCAGACGCGCCAGCAGCCCCATCGCCATCCGATGCCGCAAGCGCCGTCAGGTCCAGCGCCCCGGCAGACAATTGCCCGGTCACACGCGGCACATCGCTAAACGCGACGGTGATCGCCCCGGTCAGCCGATTGCTGTCCAGCCCAAGGCGCAGGTCGTCCAGCACCGCCCTTGTGCCGTTGAAGTCCAGATTGGCCGAGACATCCATCGTCCGCCCCAGCCCGCGCGGCACGCTGACCCCTGGCACGCCAAGCGCGGCCAGCGCAGCCCCGGTGTCGGGCAGATCGGCGCGCAGGGCACCTTGGGCAAACAGCCCCGGCCCGCCCTTGCCATCAAACGTGACCTCGCCGCCCGCCAGCCGCGCGCTGGCCTTCATGGGTTGCGGCGTGCCATCGAACAGCCCGCCGAAATTCTGCACCGTCGCGGTGATCTCGACCGGCGTGTTGCCCGGTTGCAGGCCCAGCACGAAATCGGCGGCCCCCGCCGCATCGGGCCAGCGCATGTCGAAGTCCACGCCTTCATAGGTGCTGGTCGTGCCGGTTGCCCCGTCGGTGTAGATCACGCTGGCATTGCGGATCACCGCCCGGTCCAGCGTCAGGGCCAGCGGGTTGGGGGCGGCGTCGGACACGCCCGAGGGGCTGACGCCCTCGACGCCCACCTCCCAGTTGGCGCGCCCGTCGGCGGCGGTCTGCAGCCGGATCACAGGATTCACGGTCTCAAAGCCGGTGATGCGGATACTGCCGCCGATCAGGGCCGCCATGTCCACCCCCAGCTTCAGGCTGTCGGCCTGCATCATCGGCGCGTCACCGGCCCAATCGGCATTGGCAATCGCCATCTGCCCGGTGGCCACGCCGAGGACCGGCCAGAAGCTGACCTGCGTGTCCCCCGACAGGGTCACGCTGCGGCCCGTCTGCGCCTCGATCTGCTGGGCGGCGATGCGGGCGATCCTGTCGCCGGGCAGGAAAAACAGCGACACCACCGCGACCAGCACCAGCACGAAGACGAACCCGATCAGGCGAAAAAGCCAGCGCATGCGAACCCCCTTGCGATTTGCGCAAACCTTACCGCCAACAGGCCGGGCGCGACAATGGTCCACGCCATTCGCACGGCAGATTCCAGCCCGGAGTCACAAAGGAAAGCCACAGGTCGCAAGCGCGACCCGGAGCCACCGGATCAAAGGCCTACAGCTTGCGCAGCAGCGCCTTCAGATCGGTCTCGTCCACCAACTCTGCCGCCTCTTTCGGGGTGACCCAGTTGCGGGTGCGTTCATCCACCTCGGGGTATTTGTCGGCCATCGCAATGACGTTCACGCGATAGACCTGCGCGCGCACCGGCAAGGGCACGCCACCCGAAAGGATCTTGTAGTAATCGAAATGCCCGACCGGCTTGTGCTTGATCCGGGCCTTTTTCACCCCGGCCTCTTCCCAGGCCTCCTGCAGGGCGGCCTGCGGATCGCTGCGGTCGTCCATCGGCCAGCCCTTGGGCAAAATCCACCGGCCGGTATCGCGCGAGGTGATCAACAACACCTTCAGACCGGCCTTGCCCTTCTTGCAGCACAAGGCAGCCACCTGACGGTGCCATGTCGTGCCGCGTGGAAGCTGAACCGGCTCGGCCCAGCCTTTCTTGAAGGGTTTGGTCACTTGAACTCACCTGCCCGGAGATTTATTACTCTAGTTGTATATGTGAATGTGTAACCGATTTTTTAACATAGGGCAGGAAATTTCTGCAATGCAGGGCAAAAAAGACTGCTCGCGCCTATTCGTTGCACATTGACCGCATGCAGGTGCGTCCAATCCCCTTCCCCCTGCCGCCGCGCCGATGTATCACGCCGCCCATGCAGAACCCACCCGACCTTCGCCCCGATCTTGCCCGCGCCCGTGTCTCGGAAACGAAACGCGATGGCCAGCCGACCATCGGCATGGTCAGCCTTGGCTGTCCCAAGGCGCTGGTCGACAGCGAACGCATCCTGACCCGGCTGCGCGCCGAGGGCTATGGCATCAGCGCCGATTATGCCGGGGCCGATGCGGTGATCGTGAACACCTGCGGTTTTCTGGACAGCGCCAAGGCCGAAAGCCTGGAGGCCATCGGCGAGGCGCTGGCCGAGAATGGCCGCGTGATCGTCACCGGATGCCTGGGGGCCGAGCCCGATTACATCACCGGCGCACACCCGCGCGTTCTGGCCGTGACCGGCCCGCATCAGTATGAACAGGTGCTGGACGCGGTCCATGCCGCCGTGCCGCCCAGCCCCGATCCGTTCATCGACCTGCTGCCTGCCAGCGGCGTCAGCCTGACGCCGCGCCACTACAGTTACCTCAAGATCGCCGAGGGCTGTAACCACAAGTGCAAGTTCTGCATCATCCCCGACATGCGCGGCAGGCTTGCCAGCCGTCCGGCCCATGCCGTGCTGCGCGAGGCGGAAAAGCTGGTGGAAAGCGGCGTCAAGGAACTGCTGGTGATCAGCCAGGACACCTCGGCCTATGGCACCGACATCAAGCACGCGACCGAGCGGGGGCATCGTGCCCACATAACCGACCTGGCCCGCGATCTGGGGTCGCTGGGCGCGTGGGTGCGGCTGCATTACATCTATCCTTATCCGCATGTGCGCGACCTGATCCCGCTGATGACGGCCCATTCAGACTCGGGGGGGCTGGTGCTGCCCTATCTGGATGTGCCGTTCCAGCACGCCCATCCCGACACGCTGCGCCGCATGGCGCGCCCCGCCCATGCCGAACGCACGCTGGACCGGATCGCCGAATGGCGCGCGATCTGCCCCGACATCACCCTGCGCAGCACCTTCATCGTGGGCTACCCGGGCGAGACCGAGGCAGAGTTCCAGACCCTGCTGGACTGGCTGGACGAGGCGCAACTGGATCGCGTGGGCTGTTTTCAGTACGAGAACGTGGCAGGCGCACGCAGCAACGCCCTGCCCGACCATGTGGACCCTGCGGTAAAGCAGGACCGTTGGGACCGCTTCATGCAAAAGGCGCAGGCGATCTCCGAGGCCAAGCTGGCCGCCAAGGTCGGCCTGCACATGGATGTGATCGTGGATGACATCGACGAGGACGGCATCGCCACCTGCCGCACCAAGGCCGACGCGCCCGAAATCGACGGCAACCTGTTCATCGACGAAGACACCGGGGGGTTGGCCGTGGGCGATATCGTCAAGGTCGAGGTGGACGAGGCCGGCGAGTATGACCTGTGGGGTCGGCGGACCTAGGGGTCAGCCCGCAACACCGGACCTGACATCGGTCCGAGAAGAGTGTGCCGCCCTTGACCCGGCCACCCGCGTCCTATCTTCGGCGTATGGAAAAACTCCGCATCCTGCACAATGACACCTGCCCGATCTGTTCGCGCGAAGTGGCCTCATATGCCCGCATCGCGGATCGCACCGGGCTGCCCTTGCAGATCGACGGGTTGGAGGCCGCGCCCGACTGGGGCCTTGACCGCGACACCGCCGCGCAAAGCTTCCGGGTCGAATTGAACGGCGCACGCCTCGAAGGGCTGGACGCGTTTCGCGCGCTGTGGGAGCGGCTGCCGGGCTGGCGCTGGCTGGCGTGGGTCACCGGCCTGCCGGGGGTGCATTGGCTGGCCGATCTGGGCTATCGCCATCTGGCGGCACCCGCACTTTACGCGCTGCACCGGCGCCGACAACGCCGCGCTGCGTGATCCGGCGGCGACGCGCAATCTGGCCATCGGCAATGCACACGCCACCTTGACCACACCCTGTTTCCACAGCATATGCGTTGCCATGAACACACCGCTTTCGCACATCCGCAACTTCTCGATCGTGGCCCATATCGACCATGGTAAATCCACCTTGGCCGACCGGCTGATCCAGTCCACCGATCTTGTCGTGCGCCGCGACATGAAAGAGCAGATGCTCGACGCGATGGACATCGAACGCGAACGCGGGATTACCATCAAGGCCAACACCGTGCGGCTGGATTACACCGCCGAGAACGGCGAGCAATACGTGCTGAACCTGATCGACACGCCCGGTCACGTCGATTTCGCCTACGAGGTCAGCCGCTCGATGCGCGCGGTCGAAGGATCGCTGCTGGTCGTCGACAGCACCCAGGGGGTCGAGGCGCAGACGCTGGCCAATGTCTATCAGGCCATCGACGCCAATCACGAGATCGTGCCAGTCCTGAACAAGATCGACCTGCCCGCGTCCGATTGCGACCGCGTGGCCGAACAGATCGAGGATGTCATCGGCATCGACGCCTCGGATGCGATCCGGGTCAGCGCAAAGACCGGCGTCGGCATCAAGGAAACGCTGGAGGCCATCGTGCACCGCCTGCCCGCCCCCAGGGGGGTCGAGGATGCACCGCTCAAGGCGATGCTGGTGGACAGCTGGTATGACAGCTATCTGGGCGTGGTCGTGCTGGTGCGCATCATGGACGGGCGCATGAAAAAGGGCGACCAGATCCGCATGATGCAGACCGGCGCGCGCTATGGCGTCGACCGGATCGGCGTGTTCCGCCCCGCGATGGAGAATGTCGACAGCCTTGGCCCCGGCGAGATCGGATTCATCACTGCCTCGATCAAGCAGGTGCGCGACACCAAGGTGGGCGACACAATCACGCACGAAAAAAAGGGCACCGACACCGCCCTGCCGGGCTTCAAACCCTCGGTGCCCGTGGTTTTCTGCGGCCTGTTCCCGGTGGACAGCGCACAATTCGAAGACCTGCGCGACGCGATCGAGAAACTGGCGTTGAACGACGCCTCTTTCAGCTACGAGATGGAAACCTCGGCCGCGCTGGGATTCGGCTTTCGCTGCGGTTTCCTGGGGCTCTTGCACCTCGAGGTGATCCGCGACAGGATCGAACGCGAATACGATATCGAGCTGATCACCACCGCGCCCTCGGTGATCTATCACGTCCACATGAAGGACGGCACCAAGATCGACCTGCACAATCCCGCCGACATGCCCGACCCCTCGAACGTCGATTTCGTCGAGGAACCGCGCATCAAGGCCACCATCCTGGTCCCCGACGAGTTTCTGGGCGACGTGCTGAAACTGTGCCAGGACCGGCGCGGGTTGCAAGAGGACCTGACCTATGTGGGCGGTCGCGCGATGGCGGTCTATGACCTGCCGCTGAACGAAGTGGTGTTCGATTTTTACGACCGGCTGAAATCGGTCACCAAGGGCTATGCCAGCTTTGACTACCAGTTGATGGGCTACCGGCAGGACAACCTGGTGAAAATGTCGATCCTGGTGAATGACGAGCCGGTGGATGCGCTGTCGATGATGGTCCACCGTGACCGCGCGGAAATGCGGGGCCGGTCGATGTGCGAAAAGCTGAAAGACCTGATCCCACGTCACATGTTCAAGATTCCCGTGCAGGCCGCCATCGGCGGCAAGGTGATCGCCCGCGAAACCATCGCCGCGCTGCGCAAGGACGTGACCGCAAAATGTTACGGCGGCGACGCCACGCGCAAGCGCAAGCTGCTGGACAAGCAAAAGGCCGGCAAGAAGAAGATGCGTCAGTTCGGCAAGGTGGACATCCCGCAGGAAGCGTTCATCTCGGCGCTGAAGATGGACAGCTGAGGCCGGAACCGGCCCGTAGGGCGGGTGCAAACCCACCGTCCCGGCCAACCTATCGCCACCCGGGGTGGGTTTGCACCCACCCTACGGATTGCCCACGCAGCGTTCAGTTCAACTGGAAATGCAGCGGATACTGCCCGTCCTCGTAGGGGCCGAACAGGTCGGGAATGTCGGGGTGGTCCACCGGCTCGCCCGAGGTGTCGGGCAGCAGGTTCTGCTCGGACACATAGGCGATGTAATAGCTGGTCTCGTTCTCGGCCAGCAGGTGATAATAGGGCTGATCCTTGGACGGGCGCAGCTCTTCGGGGATGGACTGATACCATTCCTCGGTGTTGTTGAACCGCGGATCGACATCGAAAACCACGCCCCGAAACGGATGCTTCTTGTGGCGCACCACCTGTCCCAGATTGTATTTTGCCCGTGTTTTCAACACCATGTCGTCCATACCGAAAGACCCCTCTCGTCCAACGCTTACAGATGCCCTTTTTCGGCCCGAGAATCAAGGAAACACTCTGTGTGCCGGGCCTGACGACGCGGAAAGCCCCTGCCGTTCGCAAATCGTGATTTCCCCCGACAGGGTTTTTCGATAGACTGCAAAAAAAGACAAAAAAGCGAGAGGCAGATGAGCAGACTTCTTCGCGCAATGGTATTGTTGATGGTCCTGGCCTCTTGTGGAGGAGGGGACTTTTCGGCACCGCGCAACCTTGACAACGCCTGTGCGATCCTGTCGGAGCGCCCGAAATACGGCCGTGCCTTTGCCGCGACCCAGCGCAAGTGGGGCGTGCCCGTGGCGGTGCAGATGGCCACGATCTATCAGGAAAGCAAATTCATCGGCAACGCGCGCACGCCGTTCCGCTATAGCCTGGGGGTGATCCCGATGGGCCGCCAAAGCTCGGCCTATGGCTACAGTCAGGCGCTGGACGGCACGTGGGATGAATACCGCACCGAGACCGGCCGCCGCAGCGCCCGGCGCGACCGGATCGACGACGCCACCGATTTCATGGGCTGGTACATGACCAAATCGCGCGAGCGGAACGGGATTTCCCTGTCGGATGCGCGTAATCAATACTTGGCCTATCACGAGGGGCACACCGGATTTTCGCGCCGCAGCTACACCGTGAAAAGCTGGCTGATGCGCGTCGCGGACGAGGTCGGACAGCGCGCGGTGATCTACGACGCGCAACTGGCCACCTGCCCAAGACGCCTGCGCTGACGCCGCCTAATCCGGGTTGCCTTTTGTATAGCTGATCCTTGACAGGTCGGGCGCACGACGCGTGCCCGGCCCCGCGGCCACCGCCGCACCTTCGGGCGGGGTCAGCAGACCGCGCAGCAGCGCCAGCGGATGCGCGCGCAGGCTCAGCCGGGTGGAGACGTAATCCTCGACCACCTCTTCGCCCAGGGTCATCGCGGGCAGGTTTGCCTGCGGCTCGTCGATCGCCTCGCCGTCCATGTCGCCCTCGAACAGCGGCAGCGGTTTGGCCGACCGGATCGCGCTGGCCTGCCACAGCGCCTCGCGCCGGGTCAGGCCAAGCCCGGCGAACACATCCGCCTCGGCCAGCCGCGCCAGCATCGCGGGGGCCAGCCCCGCCCGCCGCCAGACATCCGTGACCGACAGATAGCCATTGCCGCGCGCCGCCGCGATCCACCCGGCCTCATCCTCGCCCAGCCCCTTTATCTGGCGAAACCCCAGCCGCAGGGCCAGCCCGCCCTGCCCGTCAGGTTCCATCACGTTGTCCCAGAAGCTGGCGTTGATGCAGACCGGGCGCACCGTGACCCCGTGTTCACGCGCATCCCGCACGATCTGGGCGGGCGCATAGAACCCCATCGGCTGGCTATTCAGCAGCGCGCAGGCAAAGATGCCGGGATGATGGCACTTGATCCAGGCGCTGGCATAGACCAGCAGCGCAAAGCTGGCGGCGTGGCTTTCGGGAAACCCGTAAGACCCGAAGCCCTCGATCTGGCTGAAACAGCGGTCTGCAAAATCCTCGTCATAGCCATTCGCGCGCATCCCGCGCATGAACCGCGCGCGAAACTCGCTGACGTTGCCGTGTTTCTTGAAGGTCGCCAGCGAACGGCGCAGGCGGTCCGCCTCGTCCGGGGTGAACCCCGCGCCGACGATGGCGATCTGCATCGCCTGCTCCTGAAACAGCGGCACGCCCAGCGTCTTGCCCAGCACCGCCCCCAGCGCATCCGACGGGAACGATACCTGCTCTTCGCCGTTGCGGCGGCGGATATAGGGGTGCACCATGTCGCCCTGAATGGGGCCGGGCCGGATGATCGCCACCTCGATCACCAGATCGTAGAAACAGCGCGGGCGCATGCGCGGCAGGAAATTCATCTGCGCGCGGGATTCGACCTGGAACACGCCCACGCTGTCGGCCCGGCACAGCATGTCATAGGTGCGGGCATCCTCGGGCGGCAGGGTGGCCAGCGTGTAATCCAGCCCGTGATGCCCCGCCATAAGGTCGAACGCCTTGCGGATGCAGGTCAGCATCCCAAGGCTCAGGACATCGACCTTGAGGATGCCCAGCGTGTCGATATCGTCCTTGTCCCAGCAGATGACGGTGCGATCCTCCATGCTGGCGTTCTCGATCGGCACCAGCTCGTCCAGCCGCCCCTCGGTCATGATGAAGCCGCCGACATGCTGGCTCAGATGCCGGGGAAAGCCGATGATCTGCCCGATCAGCCGCAGGGTGCGGGCCAGATGCGGGTCGCTCGGGTCCAGCCCGATTTCGC
The DNA here is from genome assembly GCF_042677865.1 of Lacimonas salitolerans. Lineage (NCBI taxonomy): Bacteria > Pseudomonadati > Pseudomonadota > Alphaproteobacteria > Rhodobacterales > Paracoccaceae > Lacimonas > Lacimonas salitolerans. The sequence goes on from NZ_JBHUDD010000055.1 coordinate 9,223, forward strand.
GCAGCCGCTGGGGCTCGGTGCCCGTGGTGGCGTAAAACCCCCACAGCTGCGAGGACAGCGTGGCAATCGTGTCCTGCGCCAGCCCCATCGCGCGGCCCACCTCGCGGATCGCCCGCTTGCCGCGATAATGGATCACCGTGGCACACAGCCCCGCGCGGTGGCGGCCATAGCGGTCATAGATCCACTGGATCACCTCTTCGCGGCGTTCGTGTTCGAAATCCACGTCGATATCCGGCGGCTCGTCCCGCGCCTCGGACACGAAGCGTTCGAACACCATCGTGCCGATCTCGGGGGAAACCGAGGTGACGCCAAGGCAGTAGCAGACCACAGAATTGGCCGCCGACCCGCGCCCCTGACACAGGATGCCGCGCGACCGGGCAAAGGCCACCACGTCATGCACGGTCAGAAAATACGGCTCGTACCGCAGCTTGGCGATCAGGGTCAGCTCATGGTCCAGCAGGCCGCGCACCCGGTCGGGCGCGCCATGGGGATAGCGCCAGCGCAACCCCGCCTCGGCCAGACGGCGCAAACGGCCGGTGGGGGTCTCACCCGGTGCCACCTCGGACGGGTAGTCATAGCGCAGCGCGTCCAGCGAGAATGTCAGCCGCGCCGCCAGCGCCCCCGCCGCATCCACCGCGCCGGGATGCGCGGCGAAGATGCGCCGCATCTCGGCATCGGATCTCAGACGCTGCTCGCCATTGGCCAGCGCGGCGCGGCCCAGCTGATCGACGCGCCGGCCCTGCCGGATCGCGGCCAGCACATCGGCCAGTTGCCGCCGCGCGCCGTGATGCATGATGGGCCGGGCCGAGGCCACGGTGCGCAGGCCCAGCCGCGCCGCCAGCGCCGCCTGCGCGTCCAGCCGCGCGCCATCCTGCCCGTCATAGCAGGGATGCATCAGCAGGTGCATCTGCGGCCCAAGGCGGCGCGTCAGCCGCTGCGCCTGCGGCAGCCACCCGTCCGCGCCGCGCGGCGACAGCAGCGTGCGCGGCGGGTGCAGCAGCAGCTCCAGCCCCGGCGCGCGCTCCCACAGATCGTCCAGCCGCAGCAGGCACTGCCCCTTGGGCGCGCGCAGACGGCCCGTTGTCAGCAGACGGCACAGGTTGGCCCAGCCCTGCCGGTCCCGCGGCAGGGCGGTCAGGCGCAGCCCGCACTCCAGCACCAGACAGGCCGCCGGGATCAGCCGCGGCGCGCGCAGATCGGGGGTTTGGGCGGGCCGCCCCGGCTGGCCCGGACCGATCACGCCATTGGCGGCCTCGTCCCTGCGCCGCGCCTCCAGATCGCGCGCCAGATCACGGGCGCGGGCATGGGCGCGCACGATGCCCGCCACGCTGTTTTCATCGGCCACCGCCAGCGCCGGCAGACCCATCGTCATGGCACGCATCATCATCTCCTCGGGGTGCGATGCCCCGGTGAGAAAGGTGAAATTCGACGTGGCGGACAGCTCTGCAAACATGATGCACCAGTATATTCCCCTTTTGTTCTTTTTCGAGTCCCGATTTGACGCGACTGCCCGCGTTGCAATGCCGACCGCCTGCTGGCAATCAAAGGCTGACCCAGAAAACCCGAGGCGAATCCCCATGTCCCCAGACCTGCCCGCCGTCGTCACCGGCCCGCTGAGTGCGGCCCAGCAGACCAGCCTGATCAACATCATCCGCCGCGCGGCCCGCACCGAGATCCTGCCGCGCTTTCGCCGCCTGACAACCAGCCAGATCGCCACCAAATCACGCCCCGACGATCTGGTGACCGAGGCCGACACCGCCGCCGAGGCGATGATCGCACGCGGGCTGGCAGCCATGTTTCCCGGTGCCGTGATCGTCGGTGAAGAGGCCGCGATGGATGACCCGTCGCTACGCGACAAGGCGGCAGAGGCGGAGCTGGCCTTCATCATCGACCCGGTAGACGGGACGTGGAATTTCGCCCACGGGCTGGGCGTGTTCGGCGTGATCCTGGCCGCCACCCGCTATGGCAGGCCGGTGTTCGGGCTGATTTATGACCCGCTGGCCGATGACTATGTCATCGCCGATCACACCAGCCCCGCCCATCACATCAGCGCCACGGGGCGCAAGACCGTGCTGACCATGTCTTCGGGCGGCCCCATCGCACGGCTGTCCGGCTTTACCCATATGTCGCTGATGCCCAAGGGCGTGCAGAAAACCCTGGCCCCGCTGCTGACCGCGTTCAACCGCACCGATGCGCTGCGCTGCTCGGCCCATGAATACCGCATGGCCGCCCTTGGCCACGCCGATTTCATCCTGTCGGGCACGCTGAACCCCTGGGACCATGCGGCAGGCGTGCTGATCTGCCAGCGCGCGGGTGGCGCGGCGAAGATGCTGGATGGCAGCGACTACACCATCGCGCAAAATCAAGGCTACCTGCTGACCGCCGCCGACGCCGCCACATGGGACGCCGTGGCCGAGGTGCTGGACCCGCTGCAGGACACCGCCGCGGCATAGACCACGGGCGTTGCGGGGGTCTCGGGTCCTTCATTCATCTTGCCCGATAAACTCCCGCCGGAGGCATCCGCCGGGGCAAACCCGAACCACGCAAAAAGTGGCGCGCCCCGGTCTGGCGGCGCGCCACTTTTTTACTCCGCGGCCTCGGCATACTCGCTCATCGGCGGGCAGGTGCAGATCAGGTGCCGGTCGCCATAGGCATTGTCCACCCGGTTGACCGGCGGCCAGTACTTGTCGACGCGAAAGGCCCCCGGCGGAAAACAGCCCTGTTCGCGGCTGTAGGGACGATCCCAGTCGCGCACCAGATCCTCCATCGTGTGCGGCGCGTGCTTCAGCGGGTTGTTCGCCGCATCCATCCGGCCCTCCTCGATGGCGCGGATTTCCGCGCGGATCGCCAGCATGGCGTCACAGAACCGGTCCAGCTCGGCCTTGGTCTCGGACTCGGTGGGTTCGACCATCAGCGTGCCGGCCACAGGCCAGCTCATCGTCGGTGCATGGAATCCGCAATCGATCAGCCGCTTGGCGATGTCATCCACCGTGATGCCCGCGCTGTCGGCAAAGGGCCGGGTGTCGAGGATGCATTCATGCGCCACGCGCCCCGTCGGCCCCTTGTAGAGCACGTCATACGCCCCCTCCAGCCGCCGCGCGATGTAGTTGGCGTTCAGGATCGCCACACGCGTCGCCTGCGTCATCCCCTCGCCCCCCATCAGCAGCACATAGGCCCACGAGATCGCCAAGATCGAGGCCGAGCCGAAGGGCGCCGCCGAGACCGGCCCCGCCTCGCCGCCGGTTTCGGGATGGCCCGGCAGATGCACGGCCAGATGCGCCTTGACGCCGATGGGGCCCATGCCCGGGCCACCCCCGCCATGCGGGATGGCAAAGGTCTTGTGCAGGTTCAGGTGGCTGACATCGCCCCCCAGATCGCCGGGGCGCGACAGGCCCACCATGGCATTCAGGTTGGCCCCGTCGATATAGACCTGACCGCCGTGATCATGAACGATCTGGCAGACATCCTTGACCGATTCCTCGAACACGCCATGGGTGCTGGGATAGGTGATCATGCAGCCCGCCAGGTTGTCGGAATGCTGCTCTGCCTTGGCACGGAAATCCTCCAGATCAATATCGCCATTGGCCGAGGATTTGATCGGCACCACGGTCCAGCCCACCATCTGTGCGCTGGCCGGGTTGGTACCATGCGCGTTCATCGGGATAAGGCAGATGTTGCGATGACCCTGCCCTTGCGCGCGATGCCATGCGGCGATGGTCAGCAGCCCGGCATATTCACCCTGCGCGCCCGAATTGGGCTGCATCGACATGGCGTCATACCCGGTGATCTCGCACAGTTTCTCCGACAGGTCCTGCACCATCTGGGTATAGCCCTGCGCCTGATCGAGGGGGGCAAAGGGATGCATGTCGGAAAACTCGGGCCAGCTGATCGGCATCATCTCGGCGGCGGCGTTCAGCTTCATCGTGCACGACCCCAGCGGGATCATCGCGCGGTCCAGCGCCAGATCGCGGTCGGCCAGACGGCGCATGTAGCGCATCATTTCCGTCTCGGCCCGGTTCATGTGAAACACGCCGTGGGTCATGTACTCCGAGGAGCGGATCAGCGCCTCGGGCAGGCAGTAGTCCGCATCCAGATCGGCATCCTTGCGCTGGATGCCAAAGGCGCGCCAGACCGCTTCGATCACCGCCGGGCGGGTCGCCTCGTCAAAGGTGATGCCGACCTTGGTTTTGCCGACGCGGCGCAGGTTCACGCCTTCCTTGACCGCCGCCTGGATCACCCCGCGCTGGAACAGCCCGACCTCGACCGTGATGGTGTCAAAGAAACCGTCCTGCGGCTCGATTTCGAATCCGGCGGCTTCCAGCCCGCGTGCCAGCCGCACGGTCTTGCGATGGATGCGTTGCGCGATCGCCTTCAGCCCCTTTGGCCCGTGAAACACCGCATACATCGACGCCATGACCGCCAGCAGCGCCTGCGCGGTGCAGACGTTGCTGGTGGCCTTTTCGCGGCGGATATGCTGCTCGCGCGTCTGCAGGGACAGCCGGTAGGCGCGGTTGCCGTGGCTGTCGACGGAAACGCCCACCAGACGGCCCGGCATCGCGCGCTTGTAGGCGTCGCGGCAGGCCATATAGGCCGCGTGCGGCCCGCCATACCCCATGGGCACGCCAAAGCGCTGCGTGCTGCCGACGGCAATATCGGCCCCCATCGCGCCGGGTTCCTTGAGCAGGCATAGCGCCATCGGGTCGGCGATGACGATACCGATCGCCTTGGCATCATGCAGCGCCTGCATCTGCGGGGTGAAATCGCGCACGTGCCCGTGCGTGCCGGGATACTGGAACACGGCACCGAACACCTTGTCGGCCTCCAGCGCCTCGGGCGCGCCCACGATCACCTCGATCCCAAGAGGGGCGGCACGGGTATTCATCACGGCGATGTTCTGCGGATGGCAGTTTTCGTCAATGAAGAACGCCTTAAGCTTAGATTTCGCGACGCGCTGCGCCATGGTCATCGCCTCGGCCGCCGCCGTCGATTCGTCCAACAGGCTGGCATTGGCGATCTCGAGCCCGGTCAGGTCGGTGATCATGGTCTGGTAGTTCAACAGCGCCTCAAGCCGCCCCTGGCTGATTTCCGGCTGGTACGGCGTATAGGCCGTGTACCAGGCCGGGTTTTCCAGGATGTTGCGCTGGATCGCCGGGGGCGTGACCGTGCCGTGATAACCCTGCCCGATCAGCGAGGTCAGAACGGTATTCTTCTTCGCCACCTGCCGCATGTGCCACAGCAACTCGCGCTCGGATTTCGGCTTGCCGAAATCCAGCGGCTTTTCCTGCCGGATGCTGCGCGGCACCGTGTCGTCGATCAGCGCCTCAAGGCTGGGCGCGTCCACCACCGTCAGCATCTGGTCCATTTCCTCGGGCGATGGGCCGATGTGGCGGCGGTTGGCGAAATCATAGGGCAGGTAGTCTGTTGGCTCGAAAGGCATCTGTGTCTCCGTCTGGCGGGCGGGCGGACGAGAATTTTCGGACGAAAATTCTCGCGTTCAGGTCGGGCGCGGCAGGCCCGAGATTTTTCGGACGAAAAATCTCGGCTGTCTCGTCAGCCGATGAATTCCTGATAGGCGTCCTCGTCCATGAACTTGTCGATCTCGCCCATGTCCTCGACCTTCATCTTGAAGAACCAGGCCTCGCCCAGCGGATCATCGTTGACCATGCCGGGGGTCTCGACGATCGCGCCGTTCACCTCGACGATCTCGCCATCCAGCGGGGCGGTGATGTCGCTGGCCGCCTTGACGCTTTCGATCACCACGATCTCGTCGCCCGCGGCGACGACCGTGCCCACCTCGGGCAGTTCGACGAACACGACATCGCCCAACTGGGTGCTGGCGTGTTCCGTGATGCCGACGACGACCAGATCGCCTTCGACGCGCAGCCATTCGTGGTCTTCCGTGAATTTCATGGGGTCCATCCTGTGTTTGGGTCAGCGTTTGAAGTTTGCGGGGACAAAAGGCAGATCGGTCACGGTGACGGGCTGGCGCTTGCCACGCAGCTCGCCCCAGATCTGGGTGCCGGTTACTGCCAGCGGCGTGTCGACATAGCCCATGGCAACCGGGCCGCCCACGGTGGGGCCGAACCCGCCCGAGGTGATGGTGCCGATCTGCGTGCCGCCGGTCTGCGCATCATACAGCGCCACGCCTTCGCGCATCGGGGCACGGCCATCGGGGCGCAGGCCCACACGCTTGCGCGTCGTCCCATCGGCCAGATCGCCTTGGATCCGGTCCGCGCCGGGATAGCCGCCTGCCCGCGCGCCACCGGGGCGGCGGATCTTCTGGATCGCCCAGGTCAGACCTGCCTCGACCGGCGTTGTCGTCTCGTCGATGTCATGGCCATACAGGCACAGCCCCGCCTCCAGCCGCAGGCTGTCGCGCGCGCCCAGCCCGATGGGCAGAACGCGGTCGTCCTCCAGCAGCGCGCGGGCAAATGCCTCGGCCTTGTCGTTGGGCACGGAAATCTCGAACCCGTCCTCGCCGGTATAGCCTGAGCGCGAGACCCACGCCTCGGCCCCCGACAGGTCCAGAACGGCCACGTCCATGAACCGCATCTCCGCCACCTGCGGCGCGTGGGCGGTCAGAACCGCCTGTGCCTGCGGCCCCTGCAGGGCCAGCAACGCACGGTCGGTGATTTCCTGAACCACGATGCCCTGCGGTTCCAGTGCGGCGCGCAGATGTGCAATGTCCTGCGCCTTGCAGCCCGCATTGACCACCACGAACACATGATCGCCCCGGTTGGCCAGCATCAGGTCATCCAGAATGCCACCTGCGTCATTGGTCAGCAGCCCATAGCGTTGCCGCCCCTCGGCCAGCCCCGCGATATTGACAGGGATCAGCGCCTCGAGCGCCAGTGCGACATGTTCATAACTCTCGCCCCGGATCAGCACCTGGCCCATATGGCTGACATCGAACAGCCCAGCCTGTTGCCGCGTGTGCGTGTGCTCGGCCATCACCCCGGCAGGATACTGCACCGGCATGTCATACCCTGCAAACCCCACCATGCGCGCGCCCAGCGACAGGTGCAGATCGTGCAGCGCAAGCCGTTTCAACTCGGTCATCGACCACCCTTTCGGTCCATGCGCGGTGCTTTCGAAAGACTCACCGGGCATCTTTGCGCACCGACGCTGCGGTGCCTTTGATGCCCCCTCTGTCCCTTGCGCCTGAGATCGCTATCCCTTCGGCGGACGCCAGTTGGCGCCTCTCTCCAGAGTATTCGGATCAGCGCGGTCCCTTGGGCCTGAGAGTTTCCGGGGCGGTTGCTCCTTCGGCACCGATGCTATCGGTTCTCCCGTGCTGACGTCTGAAAGCTAACCGAGTCGCCGCGACGCGACAAGAGGTCGTTTTCCACGCCTCATGTCGTCAGCGCGCCTTCGCATGGGGTGGGCTGCAACATCTGCAACAGCAGGCCGTTGCCGCAGACCAGCGAATCCAGCCGGACCGCGTCCAGATGGGCGTAGAACGCCTCGGCCGCATCGGCGATGGCCAGACGCAGGCGGCAGGCGCTGATCAGCGGGCAGGTGTTGTCCACATCGGCAAAGCACTCGGCCAGCGGCACGCCCGCCTCAAGCTGGCGGAACACGTCGCCGATCACGATCTGATCCATCGGTCGCGCCAGCATCAAACCGCCGTTGCGCCCGCGCTGGGTGTGCAGATAGCCAAGCTGGCCCAACTGGTTGATCACCTGCGCCAGATGGTTTTCCGATGTGTTGCAGCGTTGTGCGATCTCGCTTTTGGTCACAAGACGACCGGCATTCGCCCCGCAGAACATGAGGACACGGATGGCCAGATTGGTGCGTTTGGTGATGCGCAATGGGTCGTCCCCGGTTCCTGATCATGTCGCCATCCTGTATCAGGACAGCATCGGCAGGGATTGACCTGTGTCAAGGAAGCATGGATTTGTTGCATGAATGATGCTTTTTTCTTCGGCTACGGGTCGCTTGTGAACCGCGCCACCCATCGCTTTGACAATGCGCACAGGGCGCGGATCACGGGATGGCGGCGCGCCTGGCGCGGCACGCCCTCGCGTGCGGTGGCGTTCCTGACGGCGGTGCCCGATCCGGGCGCGCAGATCGACGGGCTGATCGCGGCGGTGCCCGGCGACAGCTGGGCCGATCTGGACCTGCGCGAGCAGGCCTATGACCGCGTGGCCGTGTCCGACCTAGTCGCTCACCCCCTGCCCCACCGGCCCGATATCGCGATCTACGCCATTCCCGATGGTGCCCATCATGCGCCCAGCAAGGCGCACCCGATCCTGCTCAGCTATGTCGATGTGGTGATGCTGGGCTATTTCAACGAGTTCGGCGCCGAAGGTCTGGCCGATTTCATCGCCACCACCGATGGCTGGCACGCGCCGGTGATGGATGACCGCGCCAACCCGGTCTATCCGCGCCATCAGGCGTTGCAGCCGCAGGCCCGCCGCATGGTCGATGACGCGCTTGAACAGGCGGGCGCGCAGCGCATCGCCTTTGCGGCGGATTTCCTGAACGGTGGGTCCGATGCTTAAGTATGCGAAAATGCCCCTGATGTTCCTGCGCCGGTTTGCGCGCCGGCTGTGGGTGCGGGTCGCGCTGTTTGCGCTGCTGGCCGTCGTCGTATCGGTCGCGGCCACCTGGATCACCCAGTTCGTGCCGGACAGGCTGAGTGAACGGATCGGCCCGGATGCGGTGATGCCGGTGCTGTCGATCCTTGCCTCGTCGATGCTGGCGGTGTCGACATTTTCGCTGTCGATCATGGTCTCGTCGCACCGTGCGGCGGCAGGCAACGCCACCCCGCGCATCCATCGCATCCTGCTTGAGGATACGACCACGCAATCGGTGCTGGCCACCTTCATCGGGGCGTTCGTGTATTCGCTGACCTCGATCATCCTGTTTCGCGCCGACATCTATCCCGAACAGGCGGCCATCGTGATCATGGCCGTGACGGTGGCGGTGGTCGTGCTGGTGATCGTGGCGATGCTGCGCTGGATCAACCACCTGTCCACCCTTGGCAGCATGGATGACAGCATCCGCACCGCCTATGAACTGGCCCGCAAGAGCCTCATCAACCTGGCGAAGAACCCCGCCTTCGGCGCCAACCCGCTGACCGATGACACGGTCCTGCCCAACAGGCTGACACCGGTGCCCGCGCCGGAGTCGGGCTTTGTGCAGCTTGTCGATGTGGCCGCCCTGCAGGCCTGCACCGAGGGCGAAGCCGGCGCAGGCCGGCTGATCTATATCGACCGCCCACCGGGGCGGCATGTGCTGACAGGGCAGCCGCTGGCCCATGTTTCGGGCGATGTCACCCCGGATCAGATCCGGCGCATCGCCCACTGCTTTGTCACCGGCGATCTGCGCAGCCACGAACAGGATGCCGAATTCGGCCTGCTGGTGCTGTCCGAAATCTCGTCAAAGGCGCTGTCGCCCGGCATCAACGATCCGGGCACGTCGATCGAGGTGGTAACCCGGCTTGAAACCCTGCTGTGGGAATACGCGATTGCAGATCACAAGACCCCGCCCCAGCAGTATCCCAACGTCTTCAGCCCCGTGCCATCGGCCGAGCGTCTGATCGATGCAGGGTTTGCCGCCACCGCGCGTGACGGTGCCGGGGTGATCGAGGTGGCGGTGCAACTGCGTCAGGCGCTGCTGGAACTGGCCAACGCCCCGCGCATGGACATCCAGTCTGCCGCGCAGGCCATGGCCGACCGCGCCCTGTCCTATGCCGATGCCGCCCTGCCCTTGCCGGTGGAAAAGGACAGGCTGCGCGCTACCCAGCTCTGACCGCTCACGGCTTGCAGGTCTCAGCCGACCTGCGGCACCTTTTGCAGCAGCGGCATCAGATCGCCCATGTCCGGCCCCTTGGCCTGCCCGGTCAGCGCCAGACGCAGCGGCATGAACAGCCCCTTGCCCTTGCGGCCTGTCGCCTCTTTCACTTCGGCAGTCCATGTGGACCATGTGGCGTCGTCGAACGGCGGCGCGGGCAGCAAGGTCAGCGCCTGCGCCACGAATTCGCGGTCCTCCTCGGCCACCACGGGCTCGGCCCCATCGCGGCACAGCGCCCACCAACCGGCCAGATCGGCGCGGGTGGTGATGTTGTCGCGCGTCACAGTCCAGAACCGCTGCGCCAGATCGTCGGGCACGCCAAGGGCGGCGATCTCGTCCGCCACCGCCGCAAACGGTTGCAGTTGCAGGAAATGCGCGGTCAGCGGGAACAGATCACGCTCGTCGAACTTGGTCGGGGCCGACCCGAAACGGCCGATGTCGAAGCCCTCGGCCAGCTCTTCGAGATCGGTGCGCAATTCCACCGGGTCGCTGGACCCCAGCCGCGCCATCAGGCTGAGCAACGCCATCGGCTCGACCCCCTGTGCGCGCAGGTCCCTGATCGACAGCGCGCCCAGCCGTTTCGACAGCGCCTCGCCCTGCGGGCCGGTCAGCAGCGAATGATGCGCGAACCGCGGCACATGGCCGTCCAGCGCGCGGATGATCTGGATCTGCGTGGCGGTGTTGGTCACGTGGTCCGACCCGCGCACCACATCCGTCACACCCATCTCGGTGTCATCCACGACCGAGGCGATGGTGTACAACACCTGCCCGTCGGCGCGGATCAGCACCGGGTCGCTGACGCTGGCCGCGTCGATGGAAATCGGGCCAAGGATGCCATCTTCCCACTCGATCCGCTCGTGATCCAGCCGGAACCGCCACACGCCCGGCCCGCGCTCGGTGCGCAGGCGTGTCCTGTCCTCCTCCGACAGCGCCAGGGCGGCGCGGTCATAGACCGGGGGCTTGCCCATGTTGAGCTGCTTCTTGCGCTTGAGGTCCAGCTCGGTGGGCGTCTCGAACGCCTCATAGAACCGGCGCATGTCGCGCAGCCTGTCCGCCGCCTCGGCATAGCGATCCAGCCGCTTGGACTGATACTCGATCTTGTCCCAGGTCAGGCCCAGCCATTCCAGGTCGCGCTGGATCTGGTCGATGTATTCCTGCTTCGACCGTTCCTGATCGGTGTCGTCGATGCGCAGGATGAACGTGCCCCCTGCCTTGCGGGCGATCAGGTAGTTCATCAGCGCGGTGCGCAGGTTGCCCACATGGATGTAGCCGGTGGGCGATGGGGCGAAACGGGTGGTTGTCATGGGATGTCTCCTGTTGACGCGCGGATTGGCACAGTCGCGGGGTTTTGTCCAGAAATGGCGGTTTCGCGCGCTGGCGCAGGATGCATGCGCGTCTCGGCACAGGCCTTGTGCGTCAAACCTCTCGCCCTGCGGCAATTCTACGCTACCCTAGCGTCATCCAACACGGAGGAGTCTGACATGACCACATCCACGTTTTCCCGCCGCACCATGCTGGCCGGTGCCGCCGCGATGCCGCTGGCCGCCACCGTCGCTTCGACCCGCCCGGCCATGGCCGCGGCCGACATGATGGGGGCCACCCTGCCCCGCTTCAACCGCATCAGGATCGGCGGGTTCGAAGTGACGACCCTGCTGGGCGGCACGCGCACCGTGCCCGACCCGCAGACCATCTTTGGCATGAACGCCAGCGAAGAGGATTTCGCCGCCGCGTCCGAGGCCAACATGATCCCGACCGACAAGGCGCAATTCTTCTTTACGCCGACGCTGGTCAACACCGGGTCCGAGCTGATCCTGTTCGACACCGGGCTGGACGGAGGCGCCACCGTGGCCGCGATGCAGGCGGCAGGCTACAGCGCCGATCAGGTCGACACGGTGGTGATCACCCATATGCACGGCGACCACATCGGCGGGTTGTCAGGCGACGGTGGCGTGACCTTCGGCAATGCGTCCTACGTCACGGGCAGCACCGAGTATGACGCCTGGGCCGGGATGGACAACGAAGGGTTCGAGGCCAAGGTCCGCCCGCTGGCCGAGCAGATGACCATGATCGAGGATGGCGGCAGCGTCGCCTCGGGCATCACCGCGATGGCCGCATTCGGCCACACGCCGGGGCACATGGCCTACATGCTGGAGAGCGAGGGCCAGCAGCTGGTTCTGGCGGCGGATTTCGCCAATCACTACGTCTGGTCGCTGGGCTATCCCGACTGGGAGGTGCGGTTCGACATGGACAAGGCCGCCGCCGCCGCCACCCGTCGCCGCATGCTCGACATGATGGCCGCCGACAAGCTGCCCTTTGTCGGCTATCACATGCCCTTCCCGGCCGTGGGTTTCGTCACCACACGGGACAACGGGTTCGAATACGTGCCGGCCAGCTATCAGTTCGTGATGGACTGATCCCGTCTGTGCGTGACATCAGGGTCGTCCGGTTCCGGGCGGCCCCTTTCAGTGGCACAGATCGCCGTGCCGCGGGCAGGTCACGACGTGATCATTGATCATCCCCGCCGCCTGCATGAAGGCATAGGCAGTCGTCGGCCCGACAAAGCGAAAGCCGCGGTGCTTCAAATCCTTCGACAGTTTTTGCGATAATTCCGTCTGGGCGGGCACATCCGCCAGCGCGGCGCGGCGCGGTTGCAAGGGCACACCATCGGTGAAATTCCACAGATAGCCGGCAAAGCCCGGCCCCTCTTCCAGCGCGATCCAGGCGCGGGCATTGCCGATGGTCGCCGCGATCTTGCCACGATGGCGGATGATGCCCGGATCACCCAGCAGGCGGGTGATGTCATCCTCGCCCCAACCGGCCAGCGCATGGGGGTCAAACCCCTGAAACGCCTTGCGAAACCCGTTGCGCTTTTTCAGGATGGTCAGCCAGTTCAGACCGGCCTGAAACCCTTCGAGACACAGCATTTCAAACAGCGCCTGGCCGTCGCGCTGCGGCACGCCCCATTCCGTGTCATGATAGGCGATGTATTCGGGATCATCCGTCACCCAGCCGCAAATCTCGCCCATGTCACGCCCCCGTCACAACCCATGGCCTCACCCGTTCAAATGCGAACAAAATGTGAATCTTTACCGCCTGTCAACATTTCGGGCGGCATCGTGCCAATCGGAGTGAACCGCAGGAGGGACAGATGCCGCGTGGGGTGGACAAACGATGGGCCGACATGCCGGGGGCGACCAACCCGCTGGAGATGGCCGTGCAGGCGCGTGACCGCGAAACGATCAAGATGGTCGCCGACGCGCTGCGCCACCGCGAGGTTCTGTTGGCATTCCAGCCGATCGTCGCCTCGAACAACCCGCAGCGGGTGGCTTTTTACGAAGGTCTGATCCGCGTGCTGGACGCCACGGGCCGTGTGATTCCCGCCAGGGATTTCATCGGCGCGGTCGAGGAAACGGAAACCGGCCGTGTGCTGGATTGCGTGGCGCTGGAACTGGGGCTGCGCACGCTGGCGCGAGAGCCGGGCCTGCGGTTATCGATCAACATGTCGGCACGCTCGATCGGGTATCCGCGCTGGACCAGGACGCTGAAACGCGGGCTGCAGCACGACCCGACCGTGGCCGAGCGCCTGATTCTGGAAATCACCGAACGCTCGGCCATGACCGTGCCAGAACTGGTCGTGTCCTTCATGTCCGATCTGCAACGCAAGGGCAGCACCTTTGCGCTGGATGATTTCGGGGCGGGCTATACCTCGTTCCGATATCTGCGCGACTTCTACTTCGATATGCTGAAGATCGACGGGCAATTCACCCAAGGCATCCACCACGACGCCGACAATCAGGTTCTGGTCAAGGCACTGCTGTCCATCGCACGGCAGTTCGACATGTTCACCGTGGCCGAAAACGTCGAAAATCAACGAGATGCGCTGTGGCTGTCGCAATCGGGCGTGGATTGCCAGCAGGGCTATTTTCATGGCGCACCCACCGTGCACCCCCATTGGGAGGATCAGGCAAAACGCGCGGCGGGATAGGCGGCAGTATGCGACGCGGTTGCCGCGTTGCAGCTATTGTTCTATGACGCTGGGGAAGTTTTGGGCGATGGGCCGCCCGTCGGACGGTCCGACCCCCTGAAAATGGTGGAGGAAACCATGACCAACGTCGTTATCGCATCCGCAGCACGCACCGCTGTCGGGTCATTTTCCGGTGCGTTTGCCGGCACGCCCGCCCATGATCTGGGCTCTGCGGTGCTTCAGGCGATCGTCGAGCGTGCAGGCATCGACAAGGCCGATGTCTCGGAAACGATTCTGGGGCAGGTTCTGACCGCCGCACAGGGTCAGAACCCGGCCCGTCAGGCGCATGTCAACGCGGGCCTGCCCATCGAAAGCGCCGCCTGGAGCATCAATCAGGTCTGCGGTTCGGGTCTGCGCGCCGTCGCACTGGCGGCCCAGCATATCCAGTTGGGCGATGCCGCCATCGTCGCCGCCGGCGGGCAGGAAAACATGAGCCTGTCGCCCCACGCCGCGCATCTGCGTTCGGGCCACAAGATTGGTGATGTGCAATACATCGACACCATGATCCGCGACGGGCTTTGGGATGCGTTCAACGGCTATCACATGGGCCAGACCGCCGAGAACGTCGCCGAAAAGTGGCAGATCAGCCGTGATCAGCAGGACGAATTTGCCGTGGCCAGCCAGAACAAGGCCGAAGCCGCGCAAAAGGCAGGCAAGTTCGCGGACGAAATCGTGCCTTTCACCGTCAAGACCCGCAAGGGCGAGACGGTCGTGGATCAGGACGAATACATCCGCCACGGGGCCACGATGGACGTGATGTCCAAGCTGCGCCCGGCCTTTGCCAAGGATGGCAGCGTGACGGCAGCAAACGCCAGCGGCATCAACGACGGCGCCGCCGCCGTCCTGCTGATGAGCGCGGATGAGGCCGAACGCCGGGGCATCAGCCCGCTGGCGCGCATCGCCAGCTACGCCACCGCCGGTCTGGACCCGTCGATCATGGGCGTCGGCCCCATCCACGCCTCGCGCAAGGCACTGGAAAAGGCCGGCTGGAGCGTCGATGACCTGGACCTGGTCGAAGCGAACGAGGCCTTTGCCGCGCAGGCCTGCGCCGTGAACAAGGACATGGGCTGGGATCCGTCCATCGTGAACGTCAACGGCGGGGCCATCGCCATCGGCCACCCCATCGGCGCATCAGGCGCGCGCATCCTGAACACGCTGCTGTTCGAAATGCAGCGCCGCGATGCCAAGCGGGGCCTTGCGACCCTGTGCATCGGCGGGGGCATGGGCGTGGCCATGTGCCTTGAACGTCCGTAAGTCACCGCAACCAACAAAGGGCACCCACTGCGGTGCCCTTTTTTCTGCGACGCATCAGAAACTTGACGCAACGGCGAAAATCATCGCGAAACATTATTGCGCATACCTTTTTGCAAAAGTAACAAGGTTGCCAATAGATTTGAAACCCAAGGGAGGATACCATGGCAAGAGTTGCACTCGTCACCGGCGGATCGCGCGGGATCGGCGCCGCGATTTCAAAGGCGCTGAAGGCCGAAGGCTACAACGTCGCCGCCACCTATGCCGGCAATGACGAGGCTGCCGCCGCGTTCACCGAAGAAACCGGCATCAAGACCTACAAGTGGAACGTGGCCGATTACGACGAATCAAAGGCCGGGCTGGAAAAGGTCGAATCCGATCTGGGCCCGATCGACGTGGTCGTGGCCAATGCCGGCATCACCCGCGACGCGCCCTTCCACAAGATGACCCCCGAGATGTGGCATCAGGTGATCGACACCAACCTGACCGGCGTGTTCAACACCGTCCACCCGGTCTGGCCCGGCATGCGCGAGCGCAAGTTCGGCCGCATCATCGTGATCTCGTCGATCAACGGGCAAAAGGGGCAGTTCGCGCAGGTCAACTATGCCGCGACCAAGGCGGGCGATCTGGGCATCGTCAAGTCTCTGGCTCAGGAAGGCGCACGCGCCGGCATCACCGCCAACGCGATCTGCCCGGGCTACATCGCCACGGAAATGGTGATGGCCGTGCCCGAAAAGGTGCGCGAATCGATCATCGCGCAGATTCCCACCGGCCGTCTGGGCGAACCCGAAGAGATCGCGCGCTGCGTGGTGTTCCTGGCCTCGGATGACGCCAGCTTCATCAACGGCTCGACCATTTCGGCCAACGGGGCGCAGTTCTTCGTCTGACTGGTTGGACATGGTGCTGTTCAAGACGCCCCGGGCTTTCGCCCGGGGCGTATTTATGTGCGGCTGCGCACAAATCCCGCGCGAGTATCTGCGTTTTCACACATGAGAACTTGGGTCATATTCTCCTCAAACGGAGGATACACCATGCTGACGCAAATCAACGGACTTCACCACGTCACCTCGCTGGCCAGCGGGGCGCAGGAAAACAACAACTTTTTCACCAAGGTTCTGGGCCTGCGCCGGGTCAAGAAAACCGTCAACTTCGACGCGCCCGAGGTCTATCACCTTTATTACGGGAACGAGACGGGCGCACCCGGCACGGTGATGACCTACTTCCCCTTTCCCGGTGCGCGTCGCGGACGCCCCGGCGCGGGCGAGGTGGCGGTGACCGCCTTTGCCATCCCCAAGGGCAGCCGTGACTGGTGGGCCGATCACCTGGTCACCCACGGCGTCCAGGGCATCGACAAGCAGGAAACGCTGGGTCAGGCGCGGCTGCGCTTTGACGGGCCCGATGGCGACGGTTTCGCCCTGGTCGAGACCGAGGATGACCGCACGCCCTGGACCGGCAATGGCATCGATGCCGATCATGCCATCCGTGGCTTTCACTCCACCCAGATGCGGCTGGCCGACTCTGGCGCCACATCCGAGCTTTTGCGCTTCATGGGCTATCAGCAGCAGGACACGCAAGGTGACATCACGCGCTTTGCGCTGGCTTCGGGCAACGGGGCCAATGTGATCGACATTGAAACCCTGCCCAACGCGCCCAAGGCCGTCGAGGGCGCAGGATCGGTGCATCACGTGGCGTTCTCGGTCACCGACCGGGCCGCGCAGGACGACGTGCGCAAGGCATTGCTGGACACCGGGCATCAGGTAACGCCGGTCATCGACCGCGATTATTTCTGGGCGATCTACTTTCGCACGCCGGGCGGCGTGTTGTTCGAAGTGGCCACGGATGAACCCGGGTTTGACCGGGACGAGGATGTCTCGACGCTTGGTCAGGCCCTGCGACTGCCCAGCCAGCACACACATCTGCGGAGTGTTCTTGAAAGCAACTATCTGGAGCCGATCCACGATTGACCGGATCATCGGCCCACACCGGCCTTGCCGGGGCGATCCTGCATCTGTTGATCAGNTTCTGCTTTTTAAGTTCGGCGATTTCGGTATCGGATGTACCCGGCGCTTTCAGCGCCTTTTCCACCCGGTCCGAGAGGGTTTGATGTTTTCTCTTCAGTTCCTCGATATGCGAACTCAAGCTCATAGGCGGTCTCCTCTCGTTGGTTTTGCCCCTCGAGATCAGTCGAACACATGAAACAGGTTCTGTCACGCCGCAGCCGCAGCATAAGGCAAAGAAATGCTTAAACCGGCTCAGGGAAAAGGCAGTGCCGCCGCATCATGCAGCACAGCATGTATGGTGGTCGTATAGTCGGGGCTGTCATCGGCATGGGCCGCGCGCTGGTGAATCTGCACGCCCGCATGCAGGCGAAACGCCGCGCGCCCGCCCTTGCGCCCCCGGATCAGCACCAGTTGACTGTCACGCCCCGCGCGCGGCACCAGCGGCAGAACCTGCACCGATCCCAGGAACCGATCAAACAGCCCCAGCAATTCCGGCAGACGTTCCGCGCGCTGGATAAAGGTCACGCTGCCCCGGTCGCGCACGCGGCGCGCGGCGGCGGTCACCCAGGCCTCCAACGGTGCCCCCTCGCCCATCGCGGCCTCGCGCGCGGGGTCGTCTGCGGCAACGCTGGCATCGCGCCGGAAATAGGGCGGGTTGGCGATGACATGATCGAACTGTCGCGCGCGCAGGCTGGCGGGCATCCGGGTCAGATCGCCTTCGACCACCTCGAACGGCAGGGCGGTTTCAACCGCGTTGCGGCGGGCCAGATCGGCATAGCCCTCCTGCATCTCCAACCCGGTCACGGCCACGCCCAGACGCGCGGCCACGCACAGCCCCGCCGCCCCCACGCCGCAGCCCAGATCGAGCACCGAAGTCACGCCATCCGGCACGGTCGCGGCCAGCAGCACCGGATCGACGCCCGCGCGGTACCCCTTGCGCGGCTGCCACAACGCCAGACGCCCGCCTAGGAACCTGTCGTACGTCAGGTCATTCATCCACCACCGCGATGCCATTATCGCGCATCGCGCGGCGGGCGAGGTCCAGATCATCCTCGCGCACCATCAGGCGGCGCGGCAATATGCCGATCGACCCTTCGAGCGCGCTCATGTTTACGTCGAGTTCGAAGCAGTCTATATCCTCGCCCTGAAGCAGTGCCTTGGCAAAGGCCATGACGGTCGGGTCGTTGGTGCGCAAAAGCTGTTTCATGTCACTTTGATAAGACCATGGCCCCCGCAATGTCGAGGCCATGCGACGGGGAAAAACATGAGCCTGGACAACGCTGCGACCAAACCGCACGAACAACTGGCAAGCACGCTGGCCGATGGCATGGATGCTGTCAACGCGCTGATCCGCGAACGCATGGCCAGCGAACATGCCCCCCGCATCCCCGAGGTCACCGCCCATCTGGTCGAGGCGGGCGGCAAACGCCTCCGCCCGATGCTGGTGCTGGCCGCCGCGCGCATCTGCGGTTACCCCGGCCCCTACGATGTGCATCTGGCCGCGACGGTCGAGTTCATCCACACTGCAACCCTGCTGCATGACGACGTGGTGGACGAAAGCGCGCAGCGGCGCGGGCGGCCCACCGCCAACCTGCTGTGGGACAACAAGTCCAGCGTGCTGGTGGGCGACTACCTGTTCGCCCGCGCGTTCCAGCTGATGGTCGAACCCGGCAACCTGCGGGTGCTGTCGATCCTGTCCAACGCCGCCGCCACGATTGCCGAGGGCGAGGTTCTGCAGATGACCGCCGCGCAGGATCTGCGCACGGATGAAGCCGTCTACCTCAAGGTCGTGCGCGGCAAGACCGCCGCCCTGTTTTCCGCCGCGACCGAGGCGGGCGGCGTGATCGCCGGGGCGGATGACGCACAGGTGCAGGCGCTGTTCGACTACGGCGATGCGCTGGGGATCGCGTTCCAGATCGTTGATGACCTGCTGGATTATCAGGGCGACACCAAGGCCACCGGCAAGAACGTGGGCGACGATTTCCGCGAGCGCAAGCTGACCCTGCCGGTGATCAAGGCGGTGGCCCGCGCCGATGCGGACGAGCGCGCCTTCTGGCAACGCACCATCGAAAAGGGCCGGCAAGAGGATGGCGATCTGGAGCACGCCATCGCCCTGTTGCACAAGCATGATACGCTTACCGCCACCCGCGCGGACGCGCTGGCATGGGCCGACAAGGCGAAAACCGCCATGGCCACCCTCCCGTCCAGCGACGTGCGGCGGATGCTGATCGATCTTGCCGATTACGTGGTGGCGCGGATCACCTGATCTGCGCCGATGCTGCGGGTCGGCATCACCCACCAGCCCGGCTGATCCGCCCTGACGCGTGCCGCTGCCTCCTGCGCCTGTGCCGCATCGGGATAGACCCCGTAACAGGTGGCACCAGACCCCGACATGCGCGCGACCTGCGCATCCGCCAACGCCTCCAGCGCCCTGCGCACCTGCGGGGCAAGCGACAGCGCGGGGGCGGTCAGGTCGTTGCGCTGCGCACGCAGCCACTCCAGCAGGGCCGCGCGGTCAGGCCACGGGCCGCACCCAGCCATAGGATCGTTGAATTTCTGCACCAGCGCGGCAAAGACCGACGGCGTGGGCATATGCGCTCCGGGATTGACCAGCACCATGTCCAGCGCGGGCGTATCGGGCAGCGGCGTCATGATCTCGCCGATGCCCTGCACGCGCTTGGCCACGGCGCTCTGGCACATCGGCACATCCGCGCCCAGGGCCTCGGCCACGTCCAGATCGTCACAGCCCAGATGGCGCAGCACTGCGGCCGCATCCGCCGATCCACCGCCGATCCCCGCCCCGTGCGGCAGGTTTTTCTCCAATGCGATATGGCCCTTCCACCCCGCCGCCTGCGCCGCCTGCCAGACCAGATTGCGCGCATCAGCAGGCACGCCATCGGCAAAGGGGCCGGTCACGCTGATCGCCATCTGCGGGGCGGGATCAAACCACAGGCGGTCGCCGACATCGGCGAACACCACCAGCGAATCCAGCATGTGATAGCCGTCAGGGCGTTGCGCGGTCACATGCAGGGTCAGGTTGATCTTGGCCGGGGCAAAGACCTCAGTCGCCATCGGCCACCTTCAGGGGCTCGGCACCTTCCTCGGCCAGCACCTGATCCAGACCGACCTCCAGCTTGCGGCGGATACGCTCGGGGTCGACATCGTCACTTGTATCGGCGGTGCCATAGAACGACAGCGCGCGCCGCCACTGGAACCGCGCCTCGAGCGTGCGGCCCACGGCCCAGTAGACATCGCCCAGATGGTCGTTGACCACCGAATCGGTCGGCATCAGTTCGGCCGCGCGTTCCATCTGGCCCACCGCCTCTTCATAGCGGCCCAGCCGGTACAGAACCCAGCCCAGGCTGTCGACGATATAGCCACTGTCGGGCCGCGCGGCGACGGCGCGTTCGATCATGTCCAGCGCCTCGTCCAGCTTGCGCTGCTGCTCGACCAGCGAATAGCCAAGGTAGTTCAGAACCTGCGGCTGCTCGGGGCTCAACTCCAGCGCCTTGCGGAAATCGGCCTCGGCCTCGGGCCACATGTCCTGACGCTCGTAGCTGATGGCGCGGGCGTAAAAGATGAACCACTGTTCCGGCCCCGGGTCGCCGAACAGGTCCAGCGCCCGGGTATAGGCATCGGACGCCGCCTCGAAATTCTTGATCTGGCGCATCATGTCGCCCAGGGACATGTGCACGATCGGCAGATCGCCATGGCTTGCCGCCAGCTGTTCCAGCACCTCGACCGCCGCATCCACCTTGTCGGCGCGGCTCAGCGCCTGCGCCCGGCCCAGTTCGGCGGCGTGATACGACGGGTGATCGCGCGGCAGCTTCTTGTAGGTCTCGACCGCCAGTTCGAACCTGTCCAGGTTTTCCAGCATCTGCGCCGCCAGGATCACCGCATCGCCATGATCGGGGCGCAGGTATTCGGCCACACGGGCATAGACCAGCGTGTAGTCGTCATTGGCCTCGTTCGACAGTGCGGCGGCGACGGTAAAGAACACTTCGGCCACGCCGTCGCGGGGGCTGGCGATGAAATCGAACCGCAAGGTTTCGCCCGCGGCCAACTGCGTCTGCATGTCCCGCAGCGCAGGGTCCAGATCGGGGCCGAACAGGGAATCGAGCAGCTCCAGCGCCTGCTCGTTGCGGTCAAGCTGGCTGAGGATCTGAATCCGGGCGATCGTGGCGCGGCGGGTCATCTGCAACGGGCCGAACCCCTCGCCGTCATAGATCGCCTCGGCGCTTTCGAAATCCCCCACCAGCGCCAGCGCCAGCGCCTTGTGATACAGGGCAAAACTGCCCAGCCCGCGTTCCTGCGCCAGCGCGTCAAAGGCGGCCAGCGCCTCGCTGGCCGATCCAGCACCCAGATGCGCCCAGCCGCGCAGCAGCCCGTCAACCAGCGGGCCAACCGCGCGTTCCTCGTTCACGCGGGTCAGCAGCGCGTCGAACTCGGCGTTCTCGACCTCGTCGGCAACCAGCACCATGCGCGCGATCTGACTGCTCAGGCCCTCGGCCTCCATCTGGCGGGCGGTCGGCACGGCGCGGGCCAGATTGCCAAGGGCAAGCTGCGACAGGGTCGCATCCTCCAGCAGGGTCGGATTCGACGGGTCACGTGTCAGGGCACGGGTGAAATACTGCGCCGCGGCACCGAAATCGGCATCCATCGCCGCTTGACGCGCCGCCAGATACGACCCGGCCAGCCCGTCATCATCCTGCGCCAGTGCGGGGGTGGCCCCCATCACCAAGGCCGTTGTCACTCCCAGAAATCGTGCCCGTATCCGTGCCTGTGTCACGCCGCGTCATCCTTTGCCTGATCCTTGCCCATACCCTAGCGACCCATGGGCGAAACGCAATGCACAGCCCCGTGGGGTGCCCCGATGCGCAAGGAAATGAAAAAACGGGCAGCCCTCAGGACCGCCCGCTGCCGCAATATCATGCAGATCACATGTTGGGGTAATTCGGGCCATCCCCGCCCTGCGGCGTGACCCAGGTGATGTTCTTGCTGGGGTCCTTGATGTCGCAGGTCTTGCAATGCACGCAGTTCTGAAAGTTGATCACGAACTCGGGCTTGCCGTCCTTTTCCACGAACTCGTACACCCCTGCCGGGCAATAGCGCGCCGATGGCCCGGCGTATTTCGCCAGGTTGACCTCGACGGGCACCTTGTCATCCTTCAGGCGCAGGTGGCAGGGCTGGCTTTCCTCGTGGTTGGTCATCGAAAAGCTCAGGTTGGTCAGCCGGTCGAACGACAGCTTTCCATCGGGCTTGGGATAGGTGATCTCGCGGTGCTTCGACGCGGGCTCGGTCGCCTCGGCGTCGGATTTGCCGTGGCCCATGGTGCCGAACAGCGAAAAGCCCAGCGTGTTGGTCCACATGTCCATCCCGCCCAGCACCAGCGACGCCGTGAGGCCGTATTTCGACCAGATCGGCTTGACGTTGCGGACCTTTTTCAGGTCCTTGCCGATCGCGCCGTCGCGCACGGTCTTTTCATACGCGGTCAGCTCGTCGCCCGCGCGGTCGGCCTTGATCGCGTCGAACGCGGCCTCGGCGGCGGCCTTGCCCGACAGCATGGCGTTGTGGTTGCCCTTGATGCGCGGCACGTTGACCATGCCCACCGAGCAGCCCAGCAGCGCCACGCCGGGGGCCACCATCTTGGGCATCGACTGATACCCGCCCTCGGAAATCGCCCGCGCGCCATAGGCCACGCGCTTGCCGCCCTTCAGCAGCTCGGCCACCATCGGGTGATGCTTGAACCGCTGGAATTCCATGTAGGGGAACAGGTGCGGGTTCTTGTAGTTCAGATGCACCACGAAACCCAAGTAGACCTGATTGTTCTCTGCGTGATAGATGAACGACCCGCCGCCCGCATTCGATTCCAGCGGCCAGCCCATGGTGTGGGTGACGCTGCCCTCCTTGTGCTTGGCGGGGTCGATCTCCCAGATCTCCTTCATGCCAAGACCGTATTTCTGCGGCTCATGACCCTTTTGCAGGTCGTACTTGGCGATCACCTCTTTCGACAGCGACCCGCGCACGCCCTCGCTCAGGAACACGTACTTGCCGTGCAGTTCCATCCCGACCTCGGTATCGGGACCGACTGTGCCATCGGGCTGCAGCCCGAACACGCCCGCGACCACACCCTTGACCTCGCCGTTGTCGCCGTAGACCAGTTCGGAACACGACATGCCGGGGAAGATCTCGACCCCCAGTTCCTCGGCCTGCTCGGCCATCCAGCGGCAGACATTGCCCATCGACACGATGTAATTGCCATGGTTGTTCATCAGCGGCGGCATCGGAAAGTTGGGCACACGAACCTGCCCGGCCTCGCCCAGCATGTAGAAATTGTCCTCGCGCACTGGCACGCTTACCGGAGCGCCCTTTTCCTTCCAGTCGGGAATCAGCGCGTTCAGACCCACGGGGTCCAGCACCGCGCCCGACAGGATATGCGCCCCGACCTCGGACCCTTTTTCCAGCACGACCACGTTCAGATCGGCATCAAGCTGTTTCAGACGGATCGCCGCCGACAGGCCGGCCGGACCCGCGCCGACGATAACCACGTCATATTCCATGGCTTCGCGTTCGATATCGGACATGCTGGCCTCCTCAGGTTAGCGCGCAATAAAATTTCACCGTGGATACCGCGCTGCAGCATTGACAGTCAATTGCGACACAACGTTAAACCAATGGAAAAGCTCGACAAGGGGGGTGCGTGGAATTGCGCCACACGCTTGCTTGATCTATTGCCTTGCCCTGCCCTGTTAAGGCAGGTTGTGCCGAACACTCACGCAGACCATGGCCGCAGGGATGCGCCAACGGAGAGCCTATGGAAAAGATACCGATGACGCGCGCGGGCCATTCCGCGCTGGAAACCGAGTTGAAGCAGCTCAAATCCGTCGAACGCCCCGCGATCATCCGGGCGATCGCCGAGGCGCGCGAACACGGCGACCTGTCGGAGAATGCCGAATACCATTCCGCCCGCGAAAAGCAGTCGTTCATCGAAGGCCGGATCAAGGAACTGGAAGGCGTGATCAGCCTGTCCGAGGTGATCGACCCCAAAAAGCTGTCGGGCGCCATCAAGTTCGGTGCCACCGTCACGCTGGTGGACGAAGACACCGACGAGGAAAAGACCTGGCAGATCGTGGGCGAGCACGAGGCCAATATCGAAAAGGGTCTTTTGAACATCAGATCGCCCATCGCCCGCGCCCTGATCGGCAAGGAAGAGGGCGACAGCGTCGAAGTGCGCACGCCCGGCGGCGAAAAAGCCTATGAAGTGCTGAAAATCGAGTACAAGTAAGCCCGCGAACCTGTGGGTGGGAATGGGTATGGCAAACGCCAACGACAGCAAGCCGACGCCGCCGGGACTGTATGACCGCCCGGCCAGCCCCGGCATCACGGCGACCGAGATCATCGCCATCGCCCTGTCGGCCCTGTGGCTTCTGGGGTCTGCGGTGTTTTTTCTTGTGCTCGCGCCCGACTCTGCACCCGATGAAGGCGGCGGCCTGCGGTTCCTGATGACCATGCTGGCAATCTTCATGCCGGTGGCGATGATCTGGGTCGCCGCCACCGCGGCCCGCGCCAGCCGCGTCATGCGCGAGGAAAGCCAGCGCCTGCAAGCCGCGATTGATGCGATCCGGCAGGCCTATATCACCCAGTCCCAGACCCGCGACATGGGGGCCGAGCCAACGGTTGCGCGCAAGCTGGATGAGATCGCCGCCACCGCCAAAAAGACCGAAACCGCGCTGGCCACCTTCACCTCGATCCGCAGCGCGCCCGCCCCCCTGCGCCCCAGACCGCAGCCCGATCCGACGATCCAGCCCGAGGATCAGGCCCCCCTGCCGCTTGGCACACGGGCCGAGGACATGGCCCCGCCGCTGGATCGCGCCGATTTCATCCGCGCGCTGAATTTCCCCGAAACCGCGGATGACGAGGAAGGCTTTGCCGCCCTGCGCAAGGCCCTGCGCGACCGGCAGGCCAAGGAACTGATACAGGCCAGCCAGGACATCCTGACCCTGCTCAGCCAGGATGGCATCTATATGGACGATCTGCGCCCCGATCTGGCCCGACCCGAGATCTGGCGGCGCTTTGCCGCCGGTGAACGGGGTCGCGCAGTGGCCGCCCTTGGCGGCATCCGCGACCGCTCGTCCCTGGCGCTGACCGCCGGGCGGATGAAGCAGGATCCGATCTTTCGCGACGCCGCACATCATTTCCTGCGCAAGTTCGACCGCATGTTCGTGGCGTTCGAGCCCACCGCCACCGACAGCGACATTCAGGACCTGTCGGGCACCCGCACCGCGCGCGCCTTCATGTTGCTGGGGCGCGTGGCGGGCATGTTCGACTGACCTTTGCCGTGCACTCCATCCGCAGCGCCGAGCGAAAGCCGAACACATGCCGCAGCGGGCCGGTATACCTTCGTCCGGCACCCACAAACCCCTTGCGTTCATACAACGCCTGCGCGCGCGGGTTTATGTCGATCACGTCCAGCCGGACCACCCGGCACCCTTCCTGCGTGGCAGCTGCCAGCACCGCGTCCAGCAACTTTCCGCCCACGCCCTGCCCGCGCGCCTCGGCGGCGACAAAGATCCCGTCCATCTGGAACACGCCCGGCTCTGCCTTGCGCTCCAGCGCCAGCAGCAGCACCCCGCGCCACAGCGCCCCGAGCGGGCCATAGGCCCGCGCCAGATCGCGCAACCCGCCGTCCACCAGCCCGCCATCGGCGGTCTTGAACCCCGCCATGCCCAGAATTTGACCTGCATCGTCCCGTGCCACCAGGGCAAACTCGGGGTTCAGGATGGGTTGCAAAAAGGATAGTGCCCGATCCTGCGGCCCCAGCACCCGGCCCAGCTTGGCCCCGAAGGCCTGCCAGTAAAGCGTCGCGGCACGCGCGCGCTCGTCCTCGGTGAAACCCGTTTCAATTGTTAACGACATTGCATCCCCGCCAGCTTGGCGATACCCCTCAAATGCGAAACTATGGAACCTGCGCATGCCAGACACAACCCGCTCCGCCTATTGGCAAGGCTTCCGTGAAGGATCGCCTTTTTTCCTTGTGGTGACGCCCTTTGCGCTGCTTTTCGGCGTGGTGGCGACCGAGGCAGGGTTGTCCGTGTTCGAGGCGCTGTCCTTTTCGGTCGTGGTGATCGCGGGGGCGGCACAGTTCACCGCGCTGCAACTGATGGTGGATAACGCGCCGGTCTTCGTGGTGCTGGCCTCGGCTCTTGCGGTCAACCTGCGCATGGCGATGTATTCCGCCTCGCTGACCCCGCATCTGGGCCGCGCGCCGATGTGGCAACGCGCGCTGATCGCCTATTTTCTGGTCGATCAGTCCTACGCCTGCTCGGTCATCGCCTACGAGCGCGAGCGTGACTGGACCGTATCGCAAAAGGTCGCTTATTTCTTTGGTGTGGTCACGCCGATCTGCCCGATGTGGTACGCCATGACCATCGTCGGCGCCCTGATCGGCAGCGCGATCCCGCCGGAATTCGGGCTGGATTTCGCCGTGCCCATCACCTTCATCGCGCTGATCGCACCCATGCTGCGCACCGGCGCGCATCGTGCGGCGGCGCTGACCTCGGTCCTTCTGGCACTTGGGTTTGCATGGCTGCCCTTCAACCTGGGGCTGATCGTGGCGGGGCTGGGCGGCATGATCGTGGGCGCGCAGGTCGAACTGGTGCTGCGCCGCCGTGGCACATGGGTGGACGCATGATCGACCGGACGGAACTGTGGATCGTCATCATCGGGCTGGGTCTGGGCAGCTTTGCCCTGCGCTTTGTGTTCCTGGGCCTGATCGGCGATCGCGAGATGCCGGAATGGGTGCTGCGGCACCTGCGCTACACGGCTGTCGCGGTTCTGCCCGCGATCGTCGCCCCGCTGGTGATCTGGCCGGCCGCCACCGATGGCCAGCCCGACCCGGTGCGCGCCACTGCCGCGCTCGTCACGCTGGCGGTGGGGTATTTCACCAAGAACGTGCTGCTGGCGATAGGGCTTGGTGCAGGCACGCTGGCGGGCGGATTACTCTGGCTGGGCTGACCGCTGGGCGGCCACGCGCGCGGGATCATACGCCGCCAGCACCGCGCTGTTTTCATCCGACCCGTACTCGCGCAACGACTGCGACGTGACACCGGGCAGTTGCGCGAACTGCTCGGCCAGAGTGTTGGGGAACCACGTCTGCGAAATGCCGAACTCGGGGAACTGCCCCAGCATCGACGAGATGCTGGCCGCACAGCGCGCATCCTGCTGACGGCCCATCGTCATCGAAGCGCGCAGGATCGCCTCGGCCAGTTCGGCCGATACCGGCAGCGTCTGCACCTGAACATGAAAGGCGTTGCGCGCGTGAAACCGGGTGTAGGTGTCCAGCATCACCGGCGTGACACCGAAAATCACATCGCCCCGGCGGATGATCGCCTCGTTGCGGAACGATCCTGCGGGATCAAAGATCACCCGCTGGCTGCCATTCACCATCAGGGCCGAATGCGCCCCCGACCCGGTGCTGTTGTTCTTCATCGTGTACAGCCGCAATTCGGGCGGCCCGGCATGACGATAGGCGGCCTGCGCCACCGCATCATCGCTGCGTTCTATTTCCGGTTTGACCGCACAACCAGACAGTGCCACGGCGCAAAGGACCGCCAGCAGGATGCCTCGCATAAGAACTTTCCTTGTAAAACAACCTGCCTGTCGAAAGGCGGCGATATCAGCTGTTGACCAGCGCCATGAAGACCAGAACGGCGATGATCACGATGACCGCCCATTTCGTCCAGTTCACGAACCCGTCAAAGGTCTTCTTCTGGTCGGTGATGTCCATCTCGCCATGCTTCTTGTCAGCCATATGTCCTGTCCTTGATCGTAGGTCCTGTAAGCAGTCGGGGCCGTGACTAGCGGATTAAAACCGCGCTGTCACGCATCAAGCACGACCGTTCAGCCGTTTTCCAGATCCCGCACCAGCCGGAACCCGATCCGGCGCGGCGGGTCCTTCTTGGCCAGTTTCGGCATGGCGCGCAAGGTCACGTTCAACTGGCTGACATGCTGGATCAGCTGCGCCTTGCCGCCCCGTGGATCCGAGCCGTAGAAGGTCAGGATATCGGGGTCAAAGAAGCCCATGCCCTCGATCCGCAGGATGCCGACGTCGCTGCCGGTCAGGCCGATGGCGACTTCGTGTTCGGAATCCAGCTGTTCCTCGAAGGTTTGGATGTACAGGATCAACCGTTCATAAGCCCATTCCGCCGGGCTTTTGCGCGCCATCGGCTTGTCGGTCACGCCGGCGGGCTGCGTCGTGCTGGATGTAGAGCCGGGATCCGTATGCGCCTCGTGCCGGCGCGGCATGGCGGCGGCCTCGTGGGCTTCGGCTGTTGTGCTGATGCTGGTGTCGCTCATGCGCCCTGCTCGGTTGTCTGCCACAGCCACGCGCCATCCGTCCCGCGCATGCGCGTCGCCTGCCCCGCATGCAGCAGATGGTTCAGATGCGCCACGGTTTCCGACAGGGCCAGGCCGTAGACGCCAGCATCGATCGTGCGTTTGAACAGCGGCGGAAAGCATTCGGAGGCGCGGCGCGGCGTCGCAAGATGATCGCGCAGGCGCGACAACCCGCCGTGGTGGTTCTCGGCCAGTTGGTGCATCCGCATCGGCAGCCCGGTAAAGGGCAGCTTGTGCCCGCCCAGCACCAGATGATCCTCGCGCGCCAGCAGGGCCAGCCGCGCGCAGCTTTCCAGCCAGTCGGCCAGCGGATCGGCCAGCGGCTCTGCCGGGTGCACGCCGATGTTGGGGCTGATCGAGGGCAGGATCTGATCGCCCGCGATCACAAGGGAGTCGTCGCGGCTCCAGAGCGTCAGGTGGTCGGGCGCGTGGCCGCCACCGATATGCACATCCCAGTCGCGCCCCGCCGCGCGGATCACGTCGCCCTGTTGCACGCGGGTAAACCCCGTGGGCAGCGGATGCGCCAGATCGGCAAAGTTGAACGGACGCTCCGACAGCCGCTTGTCCAGTATCGCGGCATCCATCCCGGCATCGCGCCAGAACTGCACCGCCTGCGGGCTGGGCGCATCCTCGACATCCAGGATCAGCATCCGCGCGGTCAGATAGGCGGTGCGCGTGGTCCAGTGCTCGGCCCCGAACCGCTCCATCAGCCAGCCGACCATGCCGACGTGATCGGGGTGATAATGGGTCAGGATCACGCGGCCCACCGGTTTGCCCCACAACGGCCCGCGCAGCACATCCTCCCACAGATCGACGGTCATCCGCGTTTTCACGCCGGTGTCCACGATGGTCCAGCGATCACCCTCGTCCAGCGCATAGACGTTGACGTGATCCAGCTTCATCGGCAGCGGCAGCCGGATCCACAGCACGCCCTCGGCCACCTCGATCGTCTGCCCCGCATCCGGCGCCGAGGCCCAAGGATAGCGGACACCGTGGCCCGCGCCATCCATCATGCCGCCAGCTCGTCAACGCTGAGCGCGTACAGATCCTCGGCCCCTGCCATCGCATGGGTCAGCAGCCCGGCATGTTCCGGCAGCAGCCGGGCAACATAGAACCGCGCCAGCTTGGTGCGCGGGCCCTGGCCCTTTTCGGCCATGGCCGCGCGCATGTGGTAATACCCGCCCAGCACCCGGGCAAAGGCGCGCAGGAACGGCACCGACCCGGCAAACCGCGTGCGCATGTCCGATTGCGCCACCAGCCATTCCACCGCCTCGCGCAGCGACTCGGTCGCCTGCCAGACCGGCTCGGCCAGATCGGGCAGGTCTGCGCGGGCGCGCTCGGCGTCGGCCTCGATCTCGTCCAGCAGGCGGAACGCGGCCTCGCCGCCATCCATCATCTTGCGGCCCACAAGGTCCATCGCCTGAATCCCGTTGGTGCCCTCGTAGATCGGGGTGATCCGCGCATCGCGCAGGAACTGCGCCGCGCCGGTTTCCTCGATGAACCCCATACCGCCGTGGATCTGGATGCCGATGCTGGCCACGTCACAGCCCACATCGGTGCCGAACGCCTTGGCGATGGGCGTCAGCAGCGCCGCCCGCGTGCGCCAGCTTTCGTGGTGGGTGGCGGTTTCCATGTCGATGGCCACCGCGCAATTGACCGCGATGGCGCGGGCGGCAAAGGTATCGGCCTTCATCGTCAGCAGCATCCGGCGCACATCGGCATGATCGATGATCCGGCCCATCTGGCTGCGGTCCTGCGCATAGGCCAGCGCGTGCTGATAGGCCCCTTCGGCACAGCCCACCCCCTGCGCGCCCACCGCCAGCCGGGCGTTGTTCATCATCGTGAACATCGCCGCCATGCCCTTGTTCTGCTCGCCGATCAGCCAGCCGACAGCGCCGTCATACTGCATCACCGCCGTGGGGCTGCCGTGAATGCCCATCTTGTGTTCAAGGCTGACCACCTTCAGCGCGTTGGCCACGCCGGGCCGCCCCTGATCGTCGGGGATCAGCTTGGGCACCAGAAACAGGCTGATGCCCTTGGTGCCGCCCGGCGCATCGGGCAAACGCGCCAGCACCAGATGGCAGACGTTCTCCGCCATGTCGTGATCGCCATAGGTGATATAGATCTTCTGCCCGGTGATCGCATAGGTGCCATCGCCGTTCGGTGCGGCCTTGGTGGTCAGCGCGCCCACGTCCGACCCCGCCTGCGGTTCGGTCAGGTTCATCGTGCCGGTCCATTCGCCGCTGATCAGCCGCGGCAGGTACATCTGCTTGATCTCGTCACTCGCGTGATGCTCCAGCGCCTCGACCTGGCCCTGGGTCAACAGCGGGCACAGGCCCAGAGACATCGCCGTGGCCGCCGCCATTTCGTTGAACGCCGTGGTGATGCTGATCGGCAGGCCCATGCCGCCATGTTCCTGCCCCGCCGACAGGGCGATCCAGCCGCCCTCGGCCAGTTGGGCAAACGCCTGCTTGAAGCCATCGGGCGTGCGCACCACGCCGTTCTCCAGCCGCGCGCCCTGCATGTCCCCGACGCGGCGCAGCGGGTCCAGCACGTCCTCGGCGATGCGGCCCGCGCCTTCCAGAATGGCCTCGATCATGTCGGGACTGGCATCGGCAAAGCGGTCTGTCGCCTGCACGGCGGCGAAATCCGACACGTTTTCAAAGATAAAACGAAAATCCGTGACCGGGGCGCGATAGGGCATGGGGTCTCTCCTGCGGCGGCCGCTTGGCAAGGGGCCGGGCGGCCTGTATGCGGTTGGTTTGCGTCCCAGAGTAGGGGGCAGCAGGCAGTCATCAATCGAAACGCGGCGTCAGAACATGGCAGAAACCGAAGTCTTGCAAGGGGATAGGGCGGGCATTGTCCGCGCCGCGGAATTGCTTTCCGAGGGGCGGCTTATCGCCCTGCCGACCGAGACGGTTTACGGTCTGGCTGGCGACGCGCGCAGCGACGCCGCGGTGGCGCGAATCTATCAGGCCAAGGGGCGGCCCAGCTTCAACCCGCTGATCGTGCATCTGGCCGATACTGCTGATGCCAAAGCCTATGTGCTGTGGTCCGACGCCGCACAGCGGCTGGCCGATGCGTTCTGGCCCGGTCCGCTGACGCTGGTCCTGCCGCTGCGCGCCGGTCACGGGCTGTCGCCGCTGGTCACCGCCGGGCTGGACACCGTGGCGCTGCGCGTACCGGCCCATCCGCTGGCCCGCGCGGTGCTGCGCGCCTTTGGCGGGCCGGTGGCCGCGCCCTCGGCCAACCCTTCGGGCCGGATCAGCCCGACCAGTGCGGCGCATGTGCTGGCCGGTCTGTCGGGGCGGATCGACGCGGTGATCGACGGCGGGCCCTGCGATGTCGGGCTGGAAAGCACGATTCTGGGGCTGGCAGGCCCGCCCACCCTGCTGCGCCCCGGCGGCATCCCGCGCGAGGCGTTGGAAATCGCAACAGGCTGCCCGCTGGCCGACGCGACCGATGGCCAGATCACCGCGCCCGGCCAGATGACCTCGCATTACGCGCCGGGTGCCCGGGTGCGGCTGAACGCCACGCAGACCCGTGCGGGCGAGGTGATGCTGGGCTTCGGCCCCATGGCCTGCGACCTGAACCTGTCGGAAAGCGGCGATCTGGTGCAGGCGGCCGCCAACCTCTTTGCCCATCTGCATGCGCTGGACCGCCCCGGCATCACCGGCATCGCCGTGGCCCCGATCCCCGACACCGGGCTGGGCGCGGCGATCAACGACCGGCTGCGCCGGGCCGCAGCACCACGCGATGACGGCTAGCCCTTTCCGCCATGCCCGCCGCCGCCTAGATTGACGGCATGGAATCGGCAACAGACACCCGCGCGGCGCTGGCCGCCCTGCACTGGCAGATCGAGCTTGGCGCGGTCGATGCCATCTGTGATGCCCCCGTCAACCGCTATGACCTGCCGTCCGAGGCCCCGGCCCGGCCGAAAACCGCCGCCCCGCCCGTCGAAACGGCCGCCCCGCACATCGCCCAACCGTCCGATCCCGTGGCCGAGGCGCAGCATCTGGCGCAGGCCGCCCCCGACCTGCCCGCCCTGCGCGCCGCCCTTGCCGCCTATGACCATTGCGATCTGAAACGCGGCGCGCGCAACCTCGTGTTTGCCGATGGCACCCCCGGTGCCCGCGTGCTGATCCTGGGCGAGGCCCCGGGTCGCGACGAGGACCGCGAGGGCAAGCCATTCGTGGGCCGCGCCGGGCAGTTGCTGGACCGGATGCTGGCCGCCATCGGGCTGGACCGGCACAGCGACGACCCCGCCCGCGCCGCCTATATCACCAACGTCCTGCCCTGGCGTCCGCCGCAGAACCGCGACCCCAAGCCCGAGGAAATCGCGATGATGCTGCCCTTCGTGCAGCGCCATGTCGCGCTGGCCGCGCCAGATTTCGTGATCCTGATGGGCAACATCAGTTGTCAGGCCGCCCTTGGCAAACGCGGCATCCTGCGCCTGCGCGGGCAATGGGACAGCGCCTTTGACCGCCCCGCCCTGCCGATGACCCACCCCGCCTACCTGCTGCGCACGCCATTGGCCAAGCGCGAGGCATGGGCGGACCTGCTTTCCCTCAAATCCCGATTGGACGCGTCGTAATGCACATCCTTGCCTTTTCCGATCTGCACCTTTCCGCCCGCCACGCCGCAACGCTGGTCGAATCCAGCACCGAGGCCGATCTGGTCATCGGGGCGGGCGATTTCTGCACCATGCGCGAGGGGCTGGAGGACGCGATGGAGATGCTGCACGGCATCATGGCCCCGATGGTCATCGTGCCCGGCAACGCCGAGAGCATCGAAGAGCTGCGCAAGGCGGCCGACCTCAACATGACCGTGCTGCATGGCGAGGCGACCGAGGTGAACGGGCTGCGCATCTTTGGCCTTGGCTATGGCGTGCCCACGACACCCTTTGGCGACTGGTCCTGCGACCTGTCCGAGGACGAGGCGGCAGAGATGCTCAAGCCCGCCGACGGCTGCCGCCTGCTGATCACCCATTCCCCGCCCAAGGGCGTGGGCGATGTCACCTCGGGCGGGCAATCGGTGGGGTCCACCGCGATCCGCGCCGCCATCGAACGCGTGCAGCCCGATCTGGCCCTGTTCGGTCACATCCACGACAGCTGGGGCCAGTCGGGGCGCATCGGCGACACCCATGCCCACAACCTTGGCCCGACGCCCAACTGGTTCGAACTGTAAGGAATCCCATGTCGCGCATCGACGAGTCTCGGGAATTCATCCCCGTCCGCATCGCCATCCTGACCGTCAGCGACACGCGCGGGATCGCGGATGACCGATCCGGCGACACGCTGGTGCAGCGGCTGGAAAGCGCCGGTCACTTCCTGGCCGACCGCAGGATCGTGCGCGATGAACGCGATGCCATCGCCGCCCAACTGCGCGCATGGATCGACAGCCCGGATGTGGACGTGGTGATTTCCACCGGCGGCACCGGCCTGACCGGGCGCGATGTCACGGTCGAGGCGCATCGCGACGTCTATGAAAAGGAAATTGACGCTTTCGGCACCGTGTTCACCCTCGTGTCGATGCAGAAGATCGGCACATCTGCGGTGCAGTCACGCGCCACGGGCGGCGTGGCGGGCGGCACCTACCTGTTCGCCCTGCCCGGCAGCACCGGGGCCTGCAAGGATGCGTGGGACGAAATCCTGCACTATCAACTGGATTACCGCCACCGTCCCTGCAATTTCGTGGAAATCATGCCCCGGCTGGACGAACACAAGCGACGGAAATAGCGCGACCATGCGTAACACCCTTGTGCCTTGGCTTTACCACGCCAACGGCTAAACTGTCTCATCGTGGGTTTCCCGCCTTGCAAGGGTCTGACACAACATGCGTTTTCTGCGGCAAAGCCTGACCGGGCTGTTTCTGGTTTCCGTCACTCTGGCCCTGCTGGTCTTTGCCGGCTCGCTGGTGCGCGACGCCGTGCAGGACCGCATGAACGCCGAACCGCGCATGCCGCCGCAGCGCGAGCGGGTCTTTGCCGTCAACGTCGATCTGGCGCGGGCCGAAACCGTGGCCCCGGTGCTGACCGCCTTCGGGCAGATTCAAAGCCGCCGCACACTCGACATCCGGGCCGCGGCCAGCGGCACGGTGATCGAACTCTCCCCGGATTTCGAGGAAGGCGCGCAGGTGCAGGCGGGTGACCTGCTGCTGCGGATCGACCCGGCGGACGCCCAATCGGCGTTTGATCGCGCCCAATCCGACGTGCAGGACGCCGAGGCCGACGGGCGCGAAGCCACCCGCGCGCTGGGACTGGCCGAGGATGAACTGGCCGCCGCCCGCGAACAGGCCGATCTGCGCGAACGTGCGTTCCAGCGTCAGGTCGATCTGGAGCAGCGCGGCGTCGGCACCGCGGCGGCGGTGGAAACCGCCGAACTGGCGGCATCCTCTGCGCGGCAGGCCGTGCTGACCCGTCGTCAGGCGCTCAGCACCGCGCAGGCGCGGGTGGATCAGGCGGCAACCCGACTGGACCGCGCCCGCATCGCCATGGCCGAGGCGCAGCGCCGCCTGAACGACACCGAGATGCGCGCGCAATTCGACGGCAGCCTTGCCGATGTGACGGCGGTGCAGGGTGGTCTGGTCTCGACCAACGAGAAACTGGCGCAACTGGTGGATGACACGGCGCTCGAGGTCGCCTTGCGCATCTCGACCCCGCAATACGCCCGGCTGCTGGATGATGACGGCCGGCTGGCGCCCCTGCCGGTCACCGTCACCCTGAACGTCATGGGCATCGGGCTGGACGCGACCGGTGTTCTGACCCGCGACAGCGCCGCCGTGGGCGAGGGCCAGACCGGGCGGCTGATCTTTGCCCGGCTGGATCAGGCCCGCGGCTTCAAGCCCGGCGATTTCGTCACCGTCCGCGTGACCGAGCCCGAGATCGGGGATGTCGTCCGCCTGCCCGCCACGTCGCTTGCCGCCGATGGCACCGTGCTGGTGCTGGTCGAAGATGACCGGCTGACCCCCCTGCCCGTCGCGCTGGTGCGCCGTCAGGGCGACGACGTGCTGCTGCGCGGCGACGGTCTGGCCGGGTCCGAGGTGGTGCGCGAACGCTCGCCCCTGCTGGGCGAAGGTATCAAGGTCCGCCCCCTGCGCAGCGACGATCGCGGCGCGCAGGCCCCGCCCGACTCCCAGACGATGCTGGAACTCACCGAAGACCGCCGCGCCCGCCTGATGGCCTATGTCGAGGCCAATTCCGCCATGCCCGCCGAGATCAAATCCTCGATCCTCGCCCGCCTGCAGGAACCGCAGGTGCCCGCGCAGATGGTCGAGCGGCTTGAATCCCGGATGGGGGGCTGATCGTGGCCCGCCAGATCCCCGATAGCGCGGGCGGCATCCTGTCGTATTTCACCCGCCACCGCACCGCCGCCAACCTGCTGCTGGTCGTGCTGCTGGTCATCGGCATCGCCGCCGTGCCGCGGATGCGTGCGCAGTTCTTTCCCGATGTGGTGGTCGATGACATCTCGATTTCCGTGATCTGGCAGGGCGCCGGGGCCGAGGACGTGGACCGCGCCATCGTGCAACTGCTCGAACCCGCGCTGCTGACCGTCGAGGGCGTCGAAAGCAGTTCCAGCTCGTCCTTCGAAGGCCGCGCCTCGATCCGGCTGGAGTTCGAACCCGGCTATGACATGGGCCGCGCCAGCGACGATGTGCAACAGGCCATCGACAGCGTCACCACCCTGCCCGCCGAGGCCGAAGACCCCGAGATCCGGCGCGGCGTCTGGTTCGATCAGGTCACCGACATCGTCATCACCGGCCCGGTCGGCACCGAACAGCTGGCCCTGTTCACCGACGAGCTGGTGAACCGGCTGTTCGCCGCGGGCGTCACCCGCACCAGCATCCGTGGCATCGCCGCCCCGCGCACCATGATCGAGGTGCCGTCGGTCAACCTGATGGCCCATGACGTGACGATCCAGCAGATCGCCGCCGCCATCGCCGCCGAGGTCGATGCCAACCCCGCAGGCGACGTGGCCGGGGCCAACGCCCGCGTGCGCACCGGCATC
Source organism: Lacimonas salitolerans (assembly GCF_042677865.1). NCBI lineage: Bacteria > Pseudomonadati > Pseudomonadota > Alphaproteobacteria > Rhodobacterales > Paracoccaceae > Lacimonas > Lacimonas salitolerans. The sequence goes on from NZ_JBHUDD010000055.1 coordinate 45,696, forward strand.
GAAAAACGCAACCCCGACCAGATCGCAGGCATCGTGCTGCGGTCGAACCCCGACGGATCGACCCTGACCGTGGGCGACGTGGCCGACATCCGGGTCGAGGGCACGACCCGCCTGCGCAGCTATTTCGTCGGCCCCAACCCGGCCATGACGGTCCGTGTCGACCGCTCGGCCAATGGCGACGCCATCGCGATCCAGCGACAGGTCGAGGACGTGGCCCGCGACATGGCCGGAACCGTCCCGCAAGGCGTCAGCATCGACCTGATCCGCACCCGCGCCGAACAGATCAGCGGCCGTCTGGACATCCTGATCGACAACGCGCTGATGGGGCTGGGCCTTGTGCTGGCGCTGCTGTTTCTGTTCCTGAACGCGCGCACCGCCTTCTGGGTGGCGGCGGGCATCCCGGTGGCCATGCTGACCGCCATCGCGCTGATGTATGCCGCCGGGCTGACCATCAACATGATCTCGCTGTTTGCGCTGATCATCACGCTGGGCATCGTTGTGGACGATGCCATCGTGGTGGGCGAACATGCCGATGCGCGCCACCGGCAACTGGGCGAATCCCCCGTCGTCGCCGCCGAGAATGCCGCGCGCCGCATGGCAATGCCGGTGTTTTCCGCCACGCTGACCACGGTGATCGCCTTTTTCGCGCTTGTCGCCATCGGCGGGCGGTTCGGCAACCTGATCTCGGACATCCCGTTCACCGTGATCGTGGTGCTGGCCGCGTCGCTGATCGAATGCTTCCTGATCCTGCCGCATCACATGGCGGGCGCGCTGAAACACTCGGTCCGCGAGCACTGGTACGACGTGCCATCGCGCACCGTGAACCGGGGCTTTGAATGGGTGCGCGACCGCCTGTTCCGCCCGCTGATGAGGGTCGTGATCTGGGCACGCTATCCGGTGATGGCCGCAACGATCCTGATCCTGGCCAGCCAGATCGCCATGTTCGCGCGCGGCGATGTGCAGTGGCGCTTTTTCAACGCCCCCGAACAGGGCAGCGTGACCGGCAATTTCGCCATGCTGCCCGGGGCCACCCGCGCCGACACGCTCGAGATGATGCGCGAGATGCAGCGCGCCGCCGAGGATCTGGGCCGCGACTACGAAGACCGCTATGGCCGCAATCCGCTGGATTTCGTGCTGGCCGAGATCGGCGGCAACGCCGGGCGCGGCCTGCCCGGCACAGACACCAAGGATGCCGACCTGCTGGGCGGCATCTCGATCGAGCTGATCGACGCCGATCTGCGCCCCTATTCCAGCTTTCAGTTCGTGGGCGAATTGCAGGACGCGGTGCGCCAGACCCCGATGGCCGAGGTCGTCAGCTTTCGCGGCGGACGCTCGGGCCCCGGTGGCGACGCGCTGGACGTGCAGTTCTATGGGGCCAGCGCCGATGTGCTCAAGAACGCCAGCGAAGCGTTGAAAGAGGCGCTTGGCCGCTTTCCCGAGGTCTCGGCGGTCGAGGACAACCTGGCCTATGACAAGGAGGAGCTGATCCTTGACCTGACCCCGCAGGGCCAGTCGCTGGGCTTTACCATCGACGCGGTGGGCCGGGTTCTGCGCGACCGGCTGAACGGGCGCGAGGCCGCCACCTTTCCCGACGGCCCGCGCAGCGCCGAGATCCGCGTGCAGCTGCCCGAGGACGAGCTGACCGCCGATTTCCTCGACCGGATGCAGATGCGAACGCCCTCGGGCATCTACGTGCCGCTGGCCGAGATCGTCAGCGTCGACCGCCGCACCGGCTTTTCCACCGTACGGCGCGAAAACGGCATCCGGCTGATTTCCGTGACCGGCGACATCTCCGAGGATGACCCCGCCCGCGCCGCCGAGGTGATGCAGGCGCTGGAGACCGATATCCTGCCCGACATCGCCGCCAGCCTGCAGGTCGAATGGCGCATGTCTGGCCTGTCGGAACAGGAGGATGACTTTCTCTCCGACGCCAGAACCGGCCTGATCCTGTGCCTGACCGGAATCTACATCGTGCTGGCCTGGGTATTTTCCAGCTGGACCCGGCCCATCGTGGTGATGGCAATCATCCCCTTCGGCCTGGTGGGCACGATCTGGGGGCATTACGTCTGGGATGTGCCGATGTCGATGTTCACCGTGGTGGGCCTGCTGGGGATGACCGGGATCATCATCAACGATTCCATCGTGCTGGTCACCACCATCGACCAGTATGCCGAGGATCGCGGGCTGATCCCGTCGATCATCGACGGGGCGGCGGACCGGCTGCGCCCGGTGATGCTGACCACGCTGACCACGGTTCTGGGCCTGTCACCGCTGCTCTACGAAGGCTCGCAACAGGCGCAGTTCCTCAAACCCACGGTGATCACGCTGGTCTATGGCCTGGGCTTCGGCATGGTGCTTGTGCTGATCGTGGTGCCCGCGCTGATGGCGATGCAGGCCGATGTCGGCCGACAGGTCACCGCCCTGCGCCGCGCCCTGCGCGCGCCTGCGCTGCGCGGCGCGCTGCTGCCCGCGCTGGCGCTGGTGCTGGGCTGGCTGGGGCTGACGATGGGCTGGGTGGCCGTGACCGGCGCGCTGCACCCGGTGCTGGCCGGGGCCTTGCCCGGGCTGGCGGCGCTGCCTGCCATGATCGCCGCGCTGGCGCTGTTCCTGCTGGGCGCCCTGGTGCTGGCGGCGCTGCTGTTTGCCGGGCTTGGCCTGCGCCACCGGCTGCGCCGCCGAGCGGTGTGACACTTGCGCCCGCCGATTTCTTCAAAAGAAACCGGGCCGGAGAATCCTTGATTTTCCGGTGTCCGCTCCGGTCAGGTGATCGTCAGGCCCGGTGATACGGGCTGCCCGCCAGGATCGACGCGGCGCGGTACAGTTGCTCGGCCAGCATCACCCGCGCCAGCATGTGCGGCCAGACCATCTGCCCAAAGCTCAGCGCGGCATCGGCGCGGGCGCGCAGGTCGGGCGCGATCCCATCGGCCCCGCCGATGACAAAGGCCACGTCGCCCCGCCCCTGATCGCGCCAGCCCGCCAGCATCTGCGCGAAGACGGGCGAGGTCATCACCGCGCCGCGTTCATCCAGCGCGCAGATCGTGGCACCGCCCGGCACCGCGCGGGCCAGCAGCGCCGCCTCGGCCGACATGCCGCCGCCCTTGCGATCCTCGACCTCGATGACCTGCGCAGGGCCAAGGCCAAGGCCCCGCCCCGTGCGGTCGAACCGTTTCAGATAATCGTCGATCAGCGCGCGTTCGGGGCCCGCCCGCAGGCGGCCCACCGCGCAGATACAGACGCGCATTCAGACCGGGGCGGGTCCGGCCGATTGCCCCGTCGGCAGCCACATCTTCTCAAGCTGATAGAACTCGCGCACTTCGGGGCGGAACACATGCACCACTACGTCGCCGGTGTCGATCAGCACCCAATCGCCGGTTTCCTTGCCCTCGGTCCGCACCGCGATGCCGAACTCGGACTTCAGCCGTTCCACCAGTTTCTCGGCGATCGACGACACCTGCCGCGACGACCGCCCCGAGCAGATCACCATGTGATCGCCGATGGAGGTCTTGCCGCGCAGATCGATCTGCACAACATCCTCGGCCTTGTCTTCATCCAGTGATGTCAGGATACGGTCCAGCAGCAGGTCGCTGGTGGCAATTTTCCGGGCGCCGGTCATCGGTGCCCCGCTTGGCGCGGACATGGCCGCATCTGCGATAAGTGACAGGACATCGTCCTCCTATACTGCGCACCGTCAGTGCCCCGGTGCTGAGCTTGGGGCTAAAATAGCAACGGCGCCGCGAAAAAACAATGTCAATGCGCCGCGCGTGTCATTGCGGCAACTCCCTGCCCTCCTCAAGCACCCGCACCTCGCGCTGCGGGAACGGGATCGAGATGCCATGCGCCTGAAACGCATCCCACAGCGCCAGATAGACGTTGCCGCGGATGTTGGTCAGCCCCCCGGTGGGGTCGGTGATCCAGAACCGCAGGATGTAGTCCACGCTGCTGTCGCCAAAGCCCACGATGTGGCAGACCGCCGGTTTCGACACCAGCACGCGGTCCACGCTCATCGCGGCCTCGATCGCGACCTTGCGCACCTTGTGCGGATCGTCGCCATAAGCGGTGCCGAAATGGATATCCAGCCGCACAAAATCGTTGGAATGCGACCAGTTGACCACCTGCCCGGTGATCAGATCCTCGTTCGGGATCAGGTATTCGCGCCCGTCCCGCGTGACGACCGAGGTATAGCGCGCGCCCAGCGTGTTGATCCAGCCAAAGGTCTCGCCCAACGAGATCACGTCCCCCGGCTTGATCGACTTGTCCAGCAGGATGATCACCCCCGACACCAGGTTCGACACCACCTTTTGCAGGCCGAAACCCAGCCCGACACCGATCGCCCCCGACAGCACCGCCAACCCTGTCAGGTCCACGCCCACCATGCGCAGCCCGGTAAAGAACGCCGCGCCATACAGCATCAGTTGCAGGAACTTGACCGCCAGTACCTGCATCGAGGGGCTGATATCCTCGTTGCGCCGGATCCGGCTGGCCGAGGTGACGGACACGAACCGCGCCACCACGAACAGCACCGCGATGATCGCCACCGCCTGCAGCACCATCCACAGCGACAGCCGCGTCTCGCCCAGCGTGACCGCGATGCTGTCCAGCACGGCGCGCGCATCATCGGTCAGCCCCACGATCGACAGGGTGACCCAGGCCCAGCCGGCATAGCGCACCACGCTGCGCAGGAACGAGTTGATGATCAGCCGCGACACCACCGTGATCAGCAACCAGGCAAAGGCCAGCTGCCCGATGATCCCCAGCAGATAGCTGCGCGAGGGCCATGTCATCTCGCGCATGGTCCAGATCACGACCCAGATCAGGATCACGTACACGATCAGCCGCATCCGGTTGCGCACCATCAGCCCGAACCGCCTGCGCCACATCGGCCAGTTCTCGCGGCTGCGCAGCCAGGCGTCCCAGCGCGCCGCCAGCGGTTTGGCCAGCAGATGCGCCACCAGCAACACCGCCAGTGCGATCAGCAACTGGTATCCGTTCCAGGGCCGCGCAAAGGTGTTCAGAAACGCCTCGCCCCGGATCAGCAGGCTTTCACCGATTTCCAGCAGGTCCGAGGCTGCGACTGGGGCGGCTGGCGTCTCGTCAGGGTTCATGGGCACAGTTTGGCGGTGCCAGAGGCCATCGGCAAGGCACAAAGGCTTGCGAGTCCACCGGCAGAGGTATATCTGCGCTTGCATGACACGGATATTTGACATGGATGATCGCGCCCGGCTGCCATGGCGGTTTTTCGGCGCATCGCTTTCGGTGCTGGCCCGTCGATGACGCGGCCCGGGTGCGCCTGCGCGCCCCAATCCCCGGCCGCATGTTCCCGTGCGCCCGATTTCACCGTGTTCACCGCCATGACCCCACACGACAAACCGGAGAGGTCCGATGTCCCCCAAAACGCTGTATGACAAGATCTGGGACGCCCATGTCGTCCACGAAGACGCCGATGGCACCTGCCTTTTGTATATCGACCGCCACCTCGTACACGAGGTGACAAGCCCGCAGGCCTTTGAAGGGCTGCGGATGACCGGCCGCACCGTGCGCGCGCCCGACAAGACGATTGCCGTGCCCGATCACAACGTGCCCACCACCCCGGGCCGCAACAACCCCGACCAGATGCCCGAGGACAGCCGCATCCAGGTCGCCGCACTGGACACCAACGCCAAGGAATTCGGCATCCATTACTACCCGGTCTCCGATGTGCGTCAGGGCATCGTGCATATCGTCGGCCCCGAACAGGGCTGGACCCTGCCGGGGATGACCGTTGTGTGCGGCGACAGCCACACCGCCACTCATGGCGCGTTCGGCGCGCTGGCCCATGGCATCGGGACATCGGAGGTCGAGCACGTGCTGGCCACCCAGACGCTGATCCAGAAGAAATCCAAGAACATGAAGGTGGAAATCACCGGCAAGCTGAGCCCTGGCGTGACCGCCAAGGACATCACCCTGTCGGTGATCGGCCTGACCGGCACCGCCGGCGGCACCGGCTATGTGATCGAATACTGCGGCGAGGCGATCCGCGACCTGTCGATGGAAGGCCGCATGACCGTCTGCAACATGGCGATCGAGGGCGGCGCACGCGCTGGCCTGATCGCGCCCGACGAAAAGACCTATGAGTATGTCATGGGCCGCCCCCACGCCCCCAAGGCCGCGCAATGGGAGGCCGCACTGGCGTGGTGGAAAACACTCTATTCCGATGACGACGCCCATTGGGACAAGGTCGTGACGATCAAGGGCGATGATATCGCGCCGGTTGTCACCTGGGGCACCAGCCCCGAGGACGTGCTGCCGATCACCGCCAGCGTGCCCGCGCCCGAGGACTTCGCCGGCGGCAAGGTCGAAGGCGTGCGCCGCGCGCTGGAGTACATGGGGCTGACTCCGGGCCAGAAACTGACCGACATCGAGATCGACACGGTGTTCATCGGCTCGTGCACCAATGGCCGGATCGAGGACCTGCGCGCTGCTGCGGCCATCCTCAAGGGCAAGAAGGTCAAGGACGGCATGCGCGCCATGATCGTCCCCGGCTCGGGCCTCGTGCGCGCCCAGGCCGAAGAGGAAGGCTTGGCCGACATCTTCCGCGACGCCGGGTTCGAATGGCGTCTGGCGGGCTGTTCCATGTGTCTGGCGATGAACCCCGATCAGTTGGCCGAGGGCGAGCGTTGTGCCTCGACCTCCAACCGCAACTTCGAAGGGCGTCAGGGCTACAAGGGCCGCACCCATCTGGTGTCGCCCGGCATGGCGGCGGCGGCGGCCATCACCGGCCGCCTGACCGATGTGCGCGACCTGATGCACCCCGCGCCTGCGCCGCAACCGGCGTGATCTGCCCCGCCCCCGCGCGTCCTGCGCGGGGGTCAGCCCACAGTTTGCGGGCCGGGTCGCGTCTGCATGGCATGTGCATCGATTGTGCATGGCCCGTGCATCGCGGTTTCGGTCCGATCTGCCCCAAGGAGGGTAACATGGAAAAATTCGAAAAACTCACCGGGATCGCGGCACCCCTGCCGCTGGTCAATATCGACACCGACATGATCATCCCCAAGCAGTTCCTGAAAACGATCAAGCGTTCGGGCCTTGGCGTGAACCTGTTCGACGAGATGCGATATGATCGCCAAGGCAATGAAAACGCTGACTTTGTGCTGAACAAGCCGCAGTACCGTGAGGCCGAAATCCTGGTGGCCGGCGACAATTTCGGCTGCGGCAGTTCGCGCGAACACGCGCCCTGGGCGCTCAAGGATTTCGGAATAAAGACAGTGATCTCAACGTCTTTTGCCGACATCTTCTACAACAACTGCTTCAAGAACGGCATCCTGCCCATCATCCTGCCGCAAGAGGCGGTGGATGTGCTGATGAAGGACGCCGAAAAAGGCTCGAACGCGCGGATGACCATCGACCTCGAAGCCCAGACCGTCACCAGCTCGGACGGCGAGGTGTTCAGCTTCGAGGTGGACAGTTTCAAGAAACACTGCCTTGTGAACGGTCTGGACGACATCGGCCTGACCATGGAAAAGGCCGCCGCCATCGACACCTTCGAGGCCGCAGCCACCCAGGCCCGCCCCTGGGTCTGAGCATTGTTGCGTGTCCGGGCACAAATCCCCGGACGCGTTAACCTCTGTGGCGCTTGTGTGCGTTTAACTCTGCCCCACAAGATATTGGGATTTCACGCGGTTTTACATAATTGCCGCGCATAAATGATGCATTCCCGCACCAGTTTCTCCATGAAACCGCCCCAATGATCGTGCCATTATCAAGGGCGTCTTGAGGATTTGGGCGAAAGTAGGCAGAAATTGGGCATTATTGAGGCAGACCGCCACAACCGGCGGCATCAAGTTGGACACAGGGGGCGGCAATGCATCGCGCCCGGCCAGATTGAGGGGAACGGGCAGTGATTGCTCAACTGATCAACGCGCTTGTGCGCGCCATTCTTGCGGCTGTGCTTGTGGCATTGCCCGCACTTGCGCTGCCCAGCGCAAGTCAGGATGGCACGCAGATCGTCGTGTTGATCGCCCTCGTAATCGCCCTGCTGGTGTTTCTGGAATACAACAGCGCCTATCCCAGCTTTGTCGAGTTCCGGTATGCCCCGCCGATCAACCGCCTGCGCTTTGGAGCGGCGTTTCTGACAATCGCCGTGCTCTGTGCTGTCTGCGCCGATACCGCCGCCACCGGCACGCTGGCCGAGATTGCCGCCTCTTTTGCCGGGCTCAGCGCGGATGTGCTGGATGTGCCGTTCTCGCCCGTGCGCCTGATGGTGATGATGCTGCCGCCCGACGCGCCGCCCGATCTGGTGGCGACCCTGCGCGACGCCGCCGGCTTTGCCTATCTCATGGGGATGATCATCATAGGCGTGTTCTTCCTGCTGGTGCGCGTCACCGGCTGGCCCGCGCGCACCGGCGCCTTCAATGTCTGGGTGAACCTGCCCCTGTTTGACCCCACGGCGGGGCGCGATGTGGTCACCCGGTTGCAGCGGCACGGTCTGGTTAACCTTGTATTAGGGTTCCTGCTGCCATTCTGCATCCCGGCGGTCAGCAAACTGGTGTCGGGCTTTTTCGACCCGCTGGTGCTGAGCGACCCGCAAACCTTGATCTGGGTGGTGTGCCTATGGGCCATTTTTCCGGCCAGCCTGATGATCCGCGGAATGGCGATGAACCGCATCGCGCAGTTGATCCTGCAAAAGCGGCAGCGCGCCTATGCCGCCGCCGAGGCGGAAGAGGGCGATGCCCACACCGAAACCGCGCGTCGCGCGGAAGACTGGCAGTTCATCTGATCGCTCTGATCGCGTGGCTGGCCGCTGCGTCGGCACAGGCCGAAACGATCCGCGTCGCCACCTTCAACTCCGAACTCCACCGCAAGGGCCCCGGACTGCTGCTGCGCGATATCTTAAAGGGCAGTGACCCGCAGGTCGGGGCGGTGATCGCTGTCATGGCCGCGCTGCGCCCCGATATCCTTGTTCTGCAAGGGGTCGATCACGACGCCGGGCTGACCACCGCCCGCGCGCTGCAGTCGGCGCTGGCCGATGCCGGGCTGGTTCTGGATCACGCCTTTGCCCGCCCCCCCAATACCGGTGTGCCGACCGGGCTGGACATGGATGGCGACGGGCGCACCGGGCGCGCACGCGATGCGCAGGGCTATGGCCTGTTTCGCGGTCAGGGCGGCATGCTGATCCTGTCGCGCTTTGCTTTTGACGATGACGCCGCGCAGGATCATTCTGCCCTTTTGTGGCGCGATCTGCCGGGCGCACGGTTGCCGGTGCTAGAGGGCCAGCCCTTTCCGTCGCAAGCCGCGCAAGAGGTGCAGCGCCTGTCCACCACCGCCCATTGGGCCGTGCCCGTGGACACGTCGGGCGGGCGGCTGTGGCTGCTGAGCTTTCACGCCACCCCCCCGGTGTTCGACGGCCCCGAGGATCGCAACGGTTTGCGCAACGCCGACGAGATCCGGTTCTGGCAGGTCTATCTTGACGGCGCGCTTGGCCCTGCCCCCGGTGCGGGCTTTGTGGTGCTGGGCGATGCCAATCTTGACCCGGATCGCAGCAGCGGCCGACGCGCCGCGATCCGCGCCCTGCTGGCCGATCCGCGCCTGACCCCGCTGACCCCGCAGGGCGCATGGGGCGCGGCTACGGTGGACTGGTCCGGCATCGGGCTCGGCGCGATGCGGGTCAGCTACCTGTTGCCCTCGCCCGATCTGACCGTGACGGACAGCGGCGTGTTCTGGCCCGACGACGATGATCCGTTGGCCGACACCGTCGCCAGTGCCAGCCGTCACCGCGCCGTCTGGGCCGACATCCGCGTGGCCACCCCGGATTGATGCAGCGGCGCGATCGCCTGCGCCAGCGCATCGTCCAGCGGCGTGTGCTGAAACCCCGGCAACAGCGTGTCCAACAGCGTTCCATCCAGACGCTGCGGCAGCGACCACAGATAGCGCATTTCAAAGTTGCCCTTGATCGACGGCATGACCACCTGCGCCAGCCGCAGTTGCCACCACGGCAGCGGCCGCAGCCGTATCGCGCGTCCGGTCACGCGCGCCAACGCCGCAGCCATGTCTTGCCCCGTAAGGGTATAGCCGGGAAACGGGATATCGGCGAACCGCGGCAGCGTATCGCGCGCCTCGGTCAGCGCCAGGCATGCGCGCGCAAAATCGGGCAAGAAGCCCCAAGCATGCGGGATATCCGCCCTGTCCGGGTAGAAAAAGACGCCACGCCCGATCCGGTGGGCCATCACCTTGTCGAACAGATTGCCCGAGGCGGCGGTGTCGATGTAGTCGCCCGCGCGCAAAAGGATCGTGCGCACGCCCTCGTCGCGATAGGCCGCCTCCATCTCGATCCGCAACCGGCCCAGCGGATTGGTGGCGCGATGCGGCGTGTCCTGATCCCAGACCGGGCCGCTTTGATCGCCATAGACATACACATTGCCGGGCAGGATCACCGTGCAATCATGACGCAGCGCAACACGGCGCACGCGCGCGTGCTGATCCGCCATTTCCGCGGCCCAGCGGTGATAGGGCGGGTTCCAGCCCATGGCGATCACATCCGCCATTGCGGCCGCGCGGTCTAGGTCGTCGCGCGCCCGATCGAAACCGCGCACCTGCCAGCCCGCCCGTTTGAAGGCCTTGGCAATATTGGTTCCGAAACGGCCATTGGCGCCGAGTAAAAGAAGGGTTCCGGTCATCTGACTGTCCTTGTGCTGTGATGTGTGCAGCCAGATTGCGCCAAACATATGCGCATGGAAATTGACATACTTTCAATATCTGTCATTCATTTATGAATGGACAATCTGCCCGATACCCTCGATTGGTCGCTGATCCCTGCTTTTCTGGCGGTGGCGGATACCGGCTCGCTATCGGCTGCCGCGCGACGGCTGGGCACCAGCCAGCCCACCATAGGCCGCCAGATAAAGCAGCTAGAGGATCAGGTGGCCACGCCTTTGTTCACCCGCCATCCGCGCGGGCTGGTCCTGTCTCCGGCGGGCCGTGCCCTGCTGCCCGCCGCACACGACATGCAGACCGCGGCCCGCGCCCTGAGCCTGACCGCCGCGGGGCAGGACCAGACCCTGCGCGGCACCGTGCGCCTGACCGCCAGCAAGATCGTGGCGCATTACATCCTGCCGCCGATAATCGCGCAGATCCGCCGGGCCGAGCCGCAGATCGCCATCGATCTTGTGCCGTCAGACAGCGCCGAGAACCTGCTGTTCCGCGAGGCGGATATCGCCCTGCGGATGTTCCGCAGCACGCAACTGGACATCGTCACCCGGCATCTGGGCGACCTGCCGGTCGCGGTCTTCGCCGCCCGCCGCTATCTGGACCGGCACGGTCGCCCCGAAACGCCCGAGCAGATGCTGACCCATTCCCTGATCGGCTATGACCGCTCCGACTTGATCCTGCGCGGGATGCGCGACCTGGGGTATCCGGCCACGCGCGAGTGGTTCGCCATCCGCTGCGATGACCAGCCGACCTATTTCGAACTGGTGCGCGCGGGCTGCGGGCTGGGATTTGGCCAGCGCCACCTGATCGACCGCGACCCAGAGCTGGAGGTGATCGACCTGAACCTGCCGATCCCCGGCCTGCCGCTGTGGCTGGCGGCGCCGCAGGCCACGCGCCACACGCCGCGCATCGCCCGCATCTGGGATCTGCTGACCCGCGCGCTGCCTGCCGTGCTTTCTTGACCCCGCCCGCGCCGGGCGATACGCCATCGGCAACAATAATGCAGACGAAGGACAGCCCGACATGACCAACCCATCGCTTCTTATCCTGCCCGGTGACGGGATCGGCCCCGAAGTCATGGCCGAAGTGCGCAAGATCATCGACTGGTTCGGTGCCAAGCGCGACATGACCTTTGACGTGACCGAGGATCTGGTCGGCGGCTGCGCCTATGACAAGCACGGCACACCGCTGCACGACGACACGATGGCCAAGGCACAAGAGGTCGATGCCGTACTGCTGGGGGCCGTGGGCGGGCCGAAATATGACGCGCTGGATTTCAGCGTCAAGCCCGAGCGCGGCCTGCTGCGCCTGCGCAAGGAGATGGACCTGTATGCCAACCTGCGCCCGGCGCAGTGCTTTGACGCGCTGGCCGATTTCTCGAGCCTGAAAAAGGACGTGGTGGCCGGCCTCGACATCATGATCGTGCGCGAACTGACCAGCGGCATCTACTTTGGCGAGCCGCGCGGCATCATCAAGGATGGCAACGAGCGTGTCGGCATCAACACCCAGCGCTATACGGAATCCGAGATCGCCCGCGTCGCGCGCAGCGCGTTCGAACTGGCGCGCAAGCGTGGCAACAAGGTCTGCTCGATGGAAAAGGCCAACGTGATGGAATCGGGCGTGCTGTGGCGCGAGGTCGTGACCGAGGTGCATCAGGCCGAATACCCGGATGTCGAGCTGTCACACATGTATGCCGATGCCGGTGCCATGCAGCTGACCCGCTGGCCCAAGCAGTTCGACGTGATCGTGACCGACAACCTGTTCGGCGACCTGCTGTCGGATCTGGCCGCGATGCTGACCGGCAGCCTTGGGATGCTTCCCTCGGCCAGCCTGGGGGCACCGATGGCGAATGGCCGGCCCAAGGCGCTGTATGAACCCGTACACGGCTCGGCCCCCGACATCGCGGGACAGGGCAAGGCCAACCCCATCGCCTGCGTGCTCAGCTTTGCCATGGCGCTGCGGTATTCCTTTGATCAGGGGGCCGAGGCCGCCCGGGTCGAATCCGCGGTTGAAAAGGTGCTGGCCGACGGGTTGCGCACCGCCGATCTGCTGGGCGAAGAGGGCGTGACACCCGTCTCGACCACCGAAATGGGCGATGCCATCGTCGCCGCCCTTGACGCCAGCCTGTAAGGGCTTGCGCGCGCGTCTATCCCCACCGCTTTGGCAAGATCACCCCTTGCCAAAGCCCCCGGCGCGGTCTATTCCCCGCGCCACGGTCGGAGTGTAGCTCAGCCTGGTAGAGCACTGTCTTCGGGAGGCAGGGGCCGGAGGTTCGAATCCTCTCACTCCGACCAATTAAAAATCCAACCATATCATGATCTTAACTTTTCAAGCGCCCGCAGACTGAAACAGTTGGCCGGGCCTGGCCCCCGGACCATTCAGAGGGTGAATGTGGTCGACGCGCGGATGTTGCTAACTGCTGTCCTGTTGTCCGATGCGAATCCGTTATCTGTTCATTCCCACGTCGTCTGCCCCGACCGAAAACCGGCTGACCTTTCCTCATCCTTCGCACCGTTCTGCGCAAGGCAACTTACCCAAGGCACGGATGGCCGAGATTTCGGCACCGTGCATGAGGCTTCTATCCGTGGTCACGCTCGACGACTTCCAGGGCCCGCAATTCTGACCCGGTGAGCCTTGTCCCGACGATCGGGTTGCATCCGGCGCAGACGAACAGGCTTTTATGAGACGGTGACCCCGAGAAGCTCCAGTTCCTGCGAATCCCGGTGGCCGCGATTGCGCCATGCAGGCAACCTTCGACAAAGTTTCATAGCCGCCGGTCTGTGACGGCAGCGCGGACGAGCCCGTTGGTCCCCGGCGAGAATGCCGGTGCCATCTTGCCGCTTCTGACGAAAATGGAACATCTATCGAGTATCTTCGTTGAGTCAGTAGTCGGCGACACGTCGACACCGAAACAAAGGAGAAACCACATGCTTATCGACCTCAAGAAACTTGCTGGACTCAGTGCTGTCGTCACCGCGCTGGCCGCAGGCCCGGCGGTCGCGCAAGGCCTTACCGGATGGGATCTCGACAAGGACGGTGCTCTGAACCAGGACGAGTTCACCCAGACCTGGGCCTCGACATTCGAGGAGTCCGGAACGCCGTTCAGCGCGTTGGATGCCGACAATGATGGCATGATCACCGAGAGCGAATACAACGCCGGCGTTTTCAACTACTATGACCGGAACCGCGACGGCGCGATGGACGAGCAGGAGTTCGAGCAGTTCAGCCGGGACCGTGAAGGCGGTTACTGGGAGAACTGATCTCTTTTGATGCGATGGGAGGGGTGACATTGGTCGCCCCTTCGTCGTGATGCATCGCTGCCGGGCATGCCAGCGCGCAAGGTCTGGCAGTGACGCTACGGGGTGTCAGCGCGGTTTCGGAACACCGCCAAACTGTAGCCGCTGCCCGCAGTCAGGCTCTGGCCAAGAAAGGTCGTCTGACCTTGGCACAAATGCAGATGCACCCTGGACGGACGAGTGGCATTCTTATCGACTTGGCCCACGTGAGCGCACGGATCAAGACACGTCGCGACTGAGTGATTTTGATGACAAGGTCATCGATCGCGCGTTGGTCGCGCCTGACTACGCGATCCAGGTCCACGTCGCGTTCCCTCTGCGCAGCCTCGCTTTCCTGATTTGAAAACTCGCACAGACCGGGTGGCATTTCGCCCTTGGTGCGGGCTTAATCGAGAAATCCCTGTTCGGTCTTGCCATTGCCGCCTACGTTTGGTTGGCGATGGGTCTTGCAGTCGGCGCGTTGGGGGTTCGCCGGTGTTGGCCAGTCATGTTTGCCGGGGCCGCTCGGGGCGGCAAGAAAGATCTTCGCAGGGCACCATATCACGCCACATATCGCAGTGAGGCGTAACAGAAGGAAAAGTGCCGCGCGAAAAACAGGCTGAGAATCCAGCGTCAATCAGGATGAGAACG